>JBIQMD010000516.1:0-1502 GCA_044463725.1 Truepera radiovictrix | reverse complement strand
GTCTTGGTCGACTGGCGCACGCGCAGCGGCGGGGACGCGGAGCACGCCAGCGTCATTGCCAGCTACGGCGGAGCCGCCACCGGTGGCTCTAGCGACCCAATGGCCATCTCGTTCGAGAACCACCGTCGTCAGTACAGCGACTTCTTCAAAGCGCTCGACGAGGGCCGGACGCCTGCGATCGACGGGCGCGAGGGCCTGCGCTCACTGCAGTTGATCGAGGCCGTCTACCGTTCCGCGGCAGAGCACCGCCCGGTGAAGGTAGCCGCGCGCGATTAGCAGCTATTTGGTCGGCGCCGGCGCCCTCAGCGGGAGGATCAGCCCGCTAGAAGCGCGCCGCGCTGCATCATCTTGACGAATAGTGCATAAACTGCTACAATACTTGCTATCGAACGCGCGAGAAGCGCGTTTTTCTTTTGGCTGCGGCGCGGAGCCACATGTGGCGCGCCCGCCACCCTCGTTGGAGTGCTCGTGATCCCGTGGAAACTCGTCGCTGAAACCAGCCGCCCAGAGGGCGCCAAGCTGGCATTGTGGCGCCGCGACCTAGACGGCCGGCCACCCGAGTTCTCACTGCGCATCCTCGAACCCAACAAGCCAACCAACGAGCTGATGAACAGCCGCCAGCACAACTCTGAGAAAGCACTCTCCGAGTTGGCGCTGAAGGCCCTCGGTCGTGAGGCCAAGAGCCTGCTGGTGGGCGGGTTGGGCATGGGCTACACGTTGCGCGCAGCGCTCGATAACTTGCCGCCCAGCGCCAGGGTGACGGTAGCCGAGCTATTCCCGGAGGTCGTTGCCTGGAATCACGATTACATGGGTGACCTCGCCGGCAGGCCTCTCGACGACGAACGCGTGCGCGTTCACGTAGGCGACGTAGCCGGGTTATTCGGTAAGGACAAGAGCCCGTACGACGTCATATTGCTGGACACCGACAACGGCCCTGAGGGTACGACCGCTAACGACAATGAGCAGCTCTACTCCGACGCGGGCCTGGCCAACATGTGGGCGACGCTAACGCCAGGCGGCGTCCTGGCAGTGTGGTCAGCGTTCGAGTCCCCTGCATTCACCAAGCGGCTTCAACGAGCCGGCTTCGACGCCACCCTCGAGCGTCCGCGCGCGCATGGCAAGAGCGGTCCGCGCCACACCGTGTGGCTCGCAAAACGGCGCTAGTACAACTCGAGCGCGCGGAGCGCGTTGACCCCTGCGGGGAAGCGTGATACTTTCCAACTAGATACACGCACCGCCTCGCAAAGTCATGCATTAGGTTAGGCAGGCGCACAGCGCCTTTCTGACGGCGGCTGACTCGAAGTGCTTCTCCTTCCAGCGCGAAGGGCGAAGCGTCCTTCAAGCGACGGATCCCCCGCGGCGCCAGAGTGCGCCGCCGAACGAGGTGAAGACGTGAAGCTACTCCGTAACGTCCTCTTGGTCCTGTCAACGGCCGGGCTCTTCTTGAGCGCTGCCTCCGCCCAGGACTACCCGTGGAAGCCCGACCGGCCCGTCACGATCGT
>JBIQMD010000515.1:0-1502 GCA_044463725.1 Truepera radiovictrix | reverse complement strand
CTCCTCGCCAGGGCAGCCATGTCGCGCGATTACGCGAAGGCGCTGGCTGGCCAACCAGCTCCAGGAAGCGAGGACGCCGAATGGCAGCGCAAGGCAAGCGAGTTGGCGGCCGCTCGGGCGGAAGCCGCGCGTCACACGGTCGACGACGAGCAGCCGCCAGAAGGAAGCAAGTGAACCGCAGGTACCTGGGGCTCAGTAGTTGGCAGCTCCTCGGCCTGGGCGTCGGTGCCGCCAGCCTCGCCATAACGTGGGGGCTTTACAACATCTTCATGCCGCTCCTGCTGCGCGACTTCGTGAGCTCGAGCGGCATGCGCGGCGCCATCATGGGCATAGACAACGTGCTCGGCCTGATCCTAGTTCCGATCATCGGGGCGTGGTCGGACCGCATCGACGGTCGGCTCGGCAGGCGCCTACCGTTCCTCGTGGTGAGCATGCCGCTTGCGGCGCTCCTCTTCGCCGCATTGCCGTTCGCCAAGGCGGCGTTCTGGACCCTGATGGCGGTGGACATCTTGTTCCTCCTCGCCATGACCGCCTTCCGCGCTCCCCTGGCCGCGCTCATGCCAGACCACGTTGCGCCAAGCGGCCGGCCGCATGCCAACGCCGTCCTCACCATGCTCGGCGCCGTCGGTGGCGCGCTGGGCCTGCTCATCCTGGCACCGTTGTCAGACGTGGCCATGTGGTTCCCGTTCGCCGTCGCGGGCGCCGTCACGTTTGCGGCGCTGTTCGCCGTGCGCGCAGCCACCACCCCTCACCCCGATCACGTTGAGGAGGGCGTCATCCAGGACGATGCGCCGCTCATCGGCACCCTCCTGCGCGACGCAGGCGCCCTGTTGGGTGAGCGCGCCGGCGGCATGCTGCTCATCCTGACGGCCGTGTTCTTCGCGTTCTTCGGCTACTCGGCACTCGAAGCGCAGTTCAGTACCTTCGTGACGGAAGAGTTCGGGCTGACCGGTGGAACAGCTGGCCTGATAATGGGCGTGACCATCGCGGGCTTCGTGGTCATGGCGCTGCCGGCCGCGCGCCTCGCGCGGCGCTTGGGTGAGATGAAGGCCATGCGCATCGGCGCCCTACTACTCGCCCTGTGGCTCGTGATCGCCAGCTTCGTTGCCTCGCCATCCACCCTGGCCATCTGGCTAGGGTTGGGCGGCGCCTCCTGGGCGCTCGTGCTGGTGCCCGCCTACCCGCTAGTCGTCAACCGCGGCGGAGACGACCGCGTTGGCTTCTACACTGGCATGTACTACTTGTTCGGCTCGGGCGCGTCCATCTTGGCGCCGGCAAGCATCGGTTGGGCGATGGACGTTTTCGGCAACGCCGTGCTCCTGCCTGCCGTTGCAGTAAGCATGGTCGTCACTGGCGTGGCGCTCACGTTAGCCATGAGGCAGAAAGCGACGGTCGTCGCCACGAGGTAAACGTATGACGCCAGCTGATCCCGCCCACGAGCACCACGGCCGCGGCGGTAACCACCAGGACCACGACCTGCGTGCCGGACACGACGCGCAAGC
>JBIQMD010000514.1:0-1503 GCA_044463725.1 Truepera radiovictrix | reverse complement strand
ATTGCGCCAGCGTACCGTCAGGCGCCGTACTTGTGGGCGCAGTAGGGCCTTGTAAGCCGAGGCGTAACGGTTCATCATTCAGGTTGGGGGTTCGCTGGCCTCGCAAGACCGCTGCTCACCAAGAGAAGGGAGCGCCACTGGTGCTCAATCAATCGCCCCGCTCTAGCGGGTCGCTCACGCGTGTTCTCAAGTTCCTACCGAAGGCCTCCGACTACCGACCGAAGTACTTCCGCGTCGACGTTCTCGCCGGAGTTACGGTCGCGTTCGTTGCGTTGCCGCTGGCGCTAGGTTTCGGCGTCACCGCGGGAGCAGGTGCTACCGCAGGCATAATCACCGCCATCGTCGCTGGCGTGGTGGCGGCCGTGTTCGGCGGCAGCAACTTCCAGGTCACCGGCCCGACTGGCGCGATGACGGCCGTGCTGCTACCGATCGTGGCGCACCACGGGCCCGGCGCTTTGCCCATCCTCGGCATCGGCGCGGGGGTCATCCTCATCGCGCTCGGCCTCGCTGGCATCGGGCGTTACGTGCGCTTCATCCCATGGCCCGTGGTCACGGGCTTCACCAACGGGATCGCGGTGATCATCTTCTTGCAGCAGCTCCCCAACGTGCTTGGTGTCAAGGCGCCGTTGGGTGAGAGCATCGTGTTCATCGCCATCCAGACGGTGCGCGAGTACGTTGCGCAGCCGAGTTACCTGCCGGCCATCATCGCGCTCAGCACCGTTGCCGCGATGCTCTTCTGGGGCCGCGTCAAGTTCCTTTCTGTAGTGCCTGCCAGCATGGCTGCCCTCGTGATCGTTACGCTCGTCTCGCTCTTGCCGCCGTTCGCAGAACTCGCCCGGATCGGTGAGATCCCACGCTCGCTACCCCTGCCTATGTTGCCCGACCTAGCGCTAAGCGGCGCATGGGTCGACCTGTCGCGCGGCGCCATAGCCATCGCCATCCTGGCGGCGTTGGAGAGCCTGCTGTGCGCGGTAGTGGCGGACGGCATGACCGTCGGCGAGAAGCACGACCCGGACCGCGAGCTCCTTGGCCAGGGGCTAGGGAACATCGCCGCCGGCCTCTTCGGCGGCCTCCCCTCCACGGCCGCACTGGCGCGAACCGCGGTGAACGTGCGCTCGGGGGCACGTACGCGACTTGCGTCCATCGTTCACGGCCTCACCCTGCTAGTCGTGATCCTGTTCCTCGCGCCGCTCGCCTCCAAGATCCCGCTTGCTGTGCTCGGCGGGATCTTGATGGTGGTGGCGGTGCGCATGGTCGAGCGTGAGGCGGCGTCGCTGATCATGCGCAGCACCAAGTCTGACGCGTTCGTGCTGCTGCTCACGATGGTCGTAACCATCTTCTTCGACCTGATCCTCGCAATCGAGGTCGGACTCGTTGCGGCAGCCATATTGTTCATCGTGCGGATGAGCAACATGTTCACCGTCGACCCCATCGGCTTGGCTGGCGACGTCCCGCACCACGAGGATGACGAGACGGTCGACGCCGAGCGTCAACTCCTCGCCA
>JBIQMD010000513.1:0-1529 GCA_044463725.1 Truepera radiovictrix | reverse complement strand
CGCTACACGGTGCTCGTGCTCGTCGGCACGCTCGTTGCGCTCGTCACCTTCTTGTTGACCGGCATGGGGCACCAGTTGGCGTTCTACAAGGCCGCCACGCTGTTGGTGGTCGCCAGCCCGTGCGCCATCGTCATCAGCGTGCCTGCCGCGGTTCTGGCGGCGTTAGCGCGCGCCGCGCGCATGGGCGTGCTCTTCAAGGGCGGCGCGGCTCTGGAGGAGTTCGGCGCCGTCGAGGTAGTGGCGTTCGATAAGACCGGCACCCTCACCGAGGGCCGCATGCGTGTTGCGGACGTCGTGCCCTTCGGCACCAGCTCGGCAGCCGTGCTCGAGCTGGCCGCCGCCATCGAGGCGTCCTCCGAGCACCCGGTCGCCAAGGCCATCGTCGCGGCGGCCACGCCAGGTGCGCTCGTCGGCCCGGTCGCGGCCGTGACCGCAGTGCCCGGCATGGGCATTACGGCGACGGTCGACGGTTCCATGCACTGGGCGGGCAACCGCCGCCTGGCGGCCGCGACCGGCGTCAACCTCGGCGCTGACGTCGAGGCGGCCCTCCGACGCCTCGAGGGCCGCGGCCACACCGCGGTCATGCTTGGTGACGCCACTAGGGTCTTGGGGCTCGTGGCCGTCGCGGACACGGTGCGTAGCACTGCGAGCGCCGCCATCCAGTCGCTGCGTGACCACGGCGTCAAGCGCATCGCGATGCTGACGGGCGACCATGCCGAAGTGGCGAATAACGTGGGGCTTGAACTAGGGTTGGCGCAGGAGAACGTTTACGCCAACCTCCTCCCAGAGCAGAAAGTGGAGTTGGTGAAGGAGTTCGCCGCAGTTGGCCGGGTGGCGTTCGTCGGCGACGGGGTAAACGACGCCGCAGCGCTAGCGACCGCCTCCGTTGGCGTGGCGATGGGAGTCGCTGGCAGCGACGCCGCCCTCGAGGCTGCCGACGTCGCCCTACTCTCGGACGACCTCGCGAAACTGCCCGAAGCGCACAACCTCGCGCGGCGCGCGAACCTCATCATCCGCCAGAACCTCGCCTTCGCGCTCGGCATCATGCTCGTCATGGTGCTAGCCACGCTGTTCTGGTCGCTACCTTTGCCCCTCGGCGTGCTTGGTCACGAGGGCGGCACCATCCTGGTGGTCATGAACGGGTTGCGCCTCCTCGCCTATGCACCGCGGGCACCGAGGCCGGGCGGCAAGGTTCGCGGCACGATGGAACCTGCCGTTTGAGTCGCAGCCACCCTGGCTTCAGGATGCGCTTATCGGCATCTTGAACCCATCACCCTCGTGCGCCATGAGCGCCCCCAAGAAGGTGTCGTACGAGGTTGACTTCTCGTTCTGCAGCCTTATGTCGCCCTCTGCGAACGCGGCTTGGAAGACTCGCAGCACCTCGGGGTCGAAGTGCGTGCCGCTGCCTTCTGCCAGCACCTGCAGCGCTTCCTCGACGGGCATCGGCCGGCGGTAAGGCCTCTCGCTCGTGACCGCCTCGAACACGTCGGCCACCGCGATGATGCGGCCGAACAACGGGATCTCGCTGC
>JBIQMD010000512.1:0-1533 GCA_044463725.1 Truepera radiovictrix | reverse complement strand
AGGCCGAGGATGGTGCTCCACGCCTCGTCCATTGCCTCGTTGAAGAGCCGGCCGCCCGCACCGTGAGTGTGAATGTCGACCAGGCCAGGGAGCACGTAGCCGCCACCGGCATCGATGCGCCGGACGGCGGGGTCCACCTCACCCTCCGGTTGGACTGCAACGATGGTGCCGTCCTGCACGACGAGGGCGGTACCTGGCGCCAATCGCCCGGGTAGGACGAGGGTGCCGCCAACCACTGCGAACTTCTCACCCGCAAGACGCGAGTCAGGCCGTGCCTCTTGTCCGGTCACGCGCCGAGCTTACCAGCAGGTTGGTGCGGGGGCGCTTAGGTGTCCGTGTCTTCCATCGGCTCCCCGAAGCGTTCGTAGAGCTCTTCGATGGCGTCAGCCAAGTCGCTGGCCTCGTCGCTGTCTTCGATCTCTGCCCAGTCGCGCACGTCGATGGCGAGCTCGCCCAAGCGCCGCGCTAGCTCGTCGCGGGTGGCAATGCCCTCGTACTCCCAAGTATGCGGTGTGTCCGTCACGCCGTCTCCTTCTGGAAGGTCGTCGTCGACCGGCGACTCGTCGAGGCCGTCCTCGAGGCTCTCTGGGTAGGCGTCCTCCGTGCCAGGGAACGGGTCAGGCAGGCCGGTGATGTCGGCGTCGTCGAGTGTTGGGTCGTAGGCTGGGCCGCCCGGAAAGTCGGAGTCATCGAACGAGGCGCCAATGTCCTCCGCCCCGCTAGCGTCAAGGTAGTTGGTTGAGGTAGTGCGTTTGGAGCTTGGCATGCTCGCCTGCCTCTCTGCCGGAGCCAGCCGCGCCCAGAACTTCTGGTCAGCGCCGAGCCCCGGTCACGGCTTCCACGGTATGCCCAAGACGCCCCGAACGGTGGTCCGCTCATCACTGCGCCCAATCGGGCCGTTAGCGCCGGCCGGGGAGCGGCCGGGTGCGCGGCCGAGGTGGGGAAGGGAGGGGGAGAATGGGAGATGCTCAGCCCTGGAGGTCCACGTTGTCAAGCGCCACGGACGGCCGTCGGCCCAGGTAGCCCGGCTGGTAGAGTTGAGGTTCATGACCACTGAACAGTTGGGGTCAGCCACACCGCTAGTCGTCAGCGAACTCACCGTTCGACTGGCAGGCGTAAGCGTGCTCGATGACGTGTCGTTCTCCCTGTCAGCCGGCGAGGTCGCACTGCTAGTCGGTGCCAACGGGGCGGGCAAGAGTACCCTGATTCGGGCTGTCGTCGGCCTGCTACCTTCGCGTGGCGACATCGCCATCTTCGGACGCCCGAACCGCAGCCTTACGGCGCGGTCGAAGTTCGTGTTCTCTCCTGACGACCCTGCGCTCTACGAGGACCTAACGCTACGTGAGCACGTGCGTTTCACCTCCGTGGTCTACGGTCGCCCGGAGGCCGATGAGCGCGCCCTCGTATGGCTAGAGCGCTTCGGTCTCACTTCTCGCCTTGACGAGTTCCCTGGCACCCACTCGCGCGGCATGCGCCAGAAGCTCGCGTTGTCCCTGGCGTTGGGGCTGGAGATGCCGCTCACCATCTTGGATG
>JBIQMD010000511.1:0-1534 GCA_044463725.1 Truepera radiovictrix | reverse complement strand
CCCCACAGGTGAACAGGGCAGCGCTGCTCGACGAGTTCACCAACATGCTCCTCGCGACCGCCGCCGGCCAGCACCTCGACCTCGCCTGGGTGAGCTCAGGCAACTTCGACGTAACGGAGGGCGACTACCTGCACATGGTCACCCTCAAGACCGCCTACTACACGGTCGTGACGCCACTGCGCCTCGGAGCGTTGTGCGCGGGTGTCAGTGCGCCACCACATCTCGAGGAGGCGGCCATCGACCTGGGCGTCGCCTTCCAGATCCGCGACGACGTCCTCAACCTAGAACCGAGCAGCGCCTACGGCAAGGAGGCGGCAGGCGACCTCTACGAGGGCAAGCGCACCCTGATACTCGCCCACCTGCTGGCCCAACTCGACGGCGCAGAGAGGGAGCGGGTGATCGGGCTGCTGGCGCGGCCCAGAGACGAGAAACCGGCGGGCGAGATGGCCGACGTGTTGCGGCTGATGAACGAGCACGGCTCACTGACGCATGCCCAGAGCGTAGCGGAAGTGAGGGCGGCAAGGGGCCTTGCCGGGGTGAGGGCGTGGCTAGGGAGCCTACCCAACCAAGACGCGGCCGCACAGGTGGCCGCTCTGCTCGAGGACCTGGCGGCGCGCGCGGCTTGAAGGAATAGACGATCGCTGCCTCTGCCTAGGCAACTGCTTAGGGCGCAGGGGTCTCGCGGCCCCGGTGCAACTAACCTAACCACATGGCCCGCTCTAGCGCCCGCTCGTCACGCGGTAGGGTCACGCGCGCAAGGCCGGCGCCAGCGGTCGACCAGGACCGGGCTCCGCGGCGGCCGGCCTCACGCGGCTTCAACTTGCACCCTCTCTCCCTGAGCGTCGCCGGGCAGGCGCTGCCAGCACTGCTCGCCAGGCTCTCGCCTTGCCATGCCTGCCAGGCCCGACCCGCCGAGCTAGCTGGCCTCTGCCCCCATTGCGTCACCACCATCCGCCAGGCCGTCGCTACGCTGCCCGTTGCCTCCGGCGAGTCACTATGGCTTGGTCCATACGCTGGCGTCTGGCGCCGCCTCGTGCAGGCCCTCAAGTACCGCGGCGCGCGGCGCTTGGCGCCGTTCCTCGGCGAGCTGATCGCTGAGCGCGTGCGGGCAGCTGGCTGGTCCCCACAACTCGTCACCCACGTGCCAACCACCAAGCAGCGCAGTAGAAATCGCGGTTACGACCAGGCCGAACTCCTGGCACGCAGCTGCGCAACCAGCCTGGACTTGCCCCACACCAACGTGCTAACCCGGGTGCGGGTCACCACCAAGCTGGCCGGCCAAGGGCGGGTCGCGCGCGAAGTGGAGCTGGCGAACGCATTCACGGCACGCTACTTGGCGGGCAGGCGCGTTCTGTTGCTAGACGACGTCCACACGACTGGCGCCACGCTCGGGGCGGCCAAGGTGGCGTTACTCGCAGCCGGCGCTGGCCAGGTAACCACGGCAGTCGTAGCTCACACGGCCGCGCGCGGCGAGGAAGCTCCTGACGACCTGACCAGCGATCCGGGGCCCTAAGCAGAGGTCGTTTACAGGGTC
>JBIQMD010000510.1:0-1536 GCA_044463725.1 Truepera radiovictrix | reverse complement strand
CCACTACCAGAACCGCCGCCCCGACTACGCCAAGGCCTTCTGGAACGTAGTTGACTGGAACGCGGTCGCGGGCAAGTACAGCGCCGCGAAGTAGCGCTGTCCGTTCGGTTGGCTTAGAGCTTGCACTGAGAAAGGCCCGGCCATAGCGGGCAGGTAGGCGAACGCCTAGGATCACTGGGCAGCAGCCCGGGTGGGGGTCAACCCTGCCCGGGCGTTCTCATAGCCTGAGGCATGCGCGCCATCCGCCACGACCGCCTCACGCAGATCCTGGTAGTCGCCAGCCTTGCGTTGGTGGTGCTGGTGCTACTTCCTGGCGCCTGGTCGCGGCCGGCCGTAGCCACCGTCGTCCAACCGCGCATTCGCGTTTCGATCGAGGGGCTAGTCGCTACGCCAGGGTCGCACGAACTAGAGTTTGGTGCGCGCGTTTCGGACCTAGTCGCCCTAGCAGGCGGTTTCCTCCCGGGCGCAGCTCGCACCTTGGTAGCGCTCGCCGCGCCCCTAACCGACGGTCAGGTCGTGCAGGTGCCGGCGCTAACGAGCGTTGCGCACGTGCCGCTCGTCTCGCTCAACAGTGCAACGCGCGCCCAGCTCGAGGAGCTGCCAGGCGTTGGGCCCGCCACGGCGCTGCGCATCATGGAACACCGACCGTATTCGCGCATAGACGACCTGCTACGCGTTCCCGGCATCGGCCCCAAGAAGCTCGAGCAGTTACGGCCCCTGGTGGCGCCTTGATCACACCTAGCAAGCCCGGAGCAGCGCCCATCTTCGTGCCTTGGCCGCTAGCGCCCGCCATCGGCGCCTGTCTTGGCGTCGTCGTTGCCGCTCAACTAACGGCAGCGTTCGCGCTCGCCCTCGCTGCCAGCTTCTGCGCCCTCGGTCTAGGGCTGTGGTGGCGTCGTGGCTGGCGCTGGCCCCACGCCCTCACCGGCACTCGCCCTGCGGCGCTCATGGCGTTCCTCCCCGTCGTGCTGCTCGCAGCTGGCGCCGGCGCACTGCGTTGGCAGGCGTGGCAGACGGGTGAGAGCGAGCGGGCGCGCGCGCAACTAGGCGCTGAATGGGTTGGTGAGGAGCGCGAGTGGGTCGGCAGGTCTGACGGCGAGTTTCTAAAAGCAACTACCCCGTTCAAAGCCAATTTGGCCATCGTCATGCCGGGAGGGGTGCCCGCACCCTTCGGGCAGTTGCGGCTAGTCGGCACGGCAGAGGCCGCTCCTGGCGCCCGTAACCCAGGCGGTTTCGACTACGCGGCCCACCTCGCCCGGCGCGGGGTAGCTGGTCAACTGTTCGTTCGCGAGGTGACCGTAGTCCGCGCGCGGGTCAGCGTGGCCGAGCGGCTGGCTAGCGGGATTGGCGCTGGTCTTCCGCCAGATAGCGCCGCGCTCATGCTCGCCATGAGCATAGGGCGCCGCGACGACCTCGGCGAGCTGCGCGACTCCTTCGGCGCCGCCGGCATGGCGCACCTGTTGGCGCTCTCCGGGCTGCACGTTGGTGTGCTGCTGGTCTTCTTCGGCAAGGCCCTTGGCCGCTTGCCGCGTGCCA
>JBIQMD010000509.1:0-1545 GCA_044463725.1 Truepera radiovictrix | reverse complement strand
ATGACCGTCGAGGGCTCAGCTGGCGCCGGGCTAGTGCGTGCAGAGGCCACGGGCGACGGCACCGTTACCAAGGTGCGGATCGATGCCAAGGTCGTCGACCCATCCGACGTCGAGATGCTCGAGGACCTCGTCACGGCTGCCGTAAGCGACGCTCAGCGCAAAGCCAAGGAGCTGCAAGAGAAGGAGATGGGCGCAGCCATGGGCGGCATGGGCGGCCTCGGAGGAATGCTCTGAGGCAGCAGAGCTCACGGCGCCAGCAAAGTCGGCTAGGCGAGGTAGAGGCTTGAGCGTGCGCTTCCCAACGGCGCTCCTCACGCTCATCCGCGAGCTGGGGCGCCTGCCTGGCATCGGGCCGAAGAGTGCTCAGCGCTTGGCGTTCTACCTCTTCAATCGCCCTGAGGAGGAGGTAAGGGCGCTAGCGGCCGCCCTCGTCGAGGCCAAGACGGGGCTCGAGCGTTGCCCGATCTGCTTCAACGTCATGAGTAGCGGGTCGGACTGCTGTGCCGTGTGCGCAGACACGCGCCGCGACCGCGGCCTCTTGTGCGTCGTCGAACAACCAGCGGACTTGCTTGCCATCGAGCGCTCTGGCGAGTACCAGGGCCTTTACCACGTGCTGCACGGCTCGCTCAGCCCCATGAACGGCGTTGGACCCGAGCAGCTGACCATCGCCGCGCTGCAGCAGCGCCTAGGCGGCGTGCGCGAGGTCGTGCTTGCCACCTCGACCACCGTGGAGGGCGAGGCTACGGCGCACTACGTGGCGCACCAATTAGGGTCCTCCGGCGTCGCCGTCAGCCGTATCGCGTACGGTCTTCCCGTCGGCGGAGACCTCGAGTACGCAGACGAGGTTACGCTCGGCCGCGCCATCAGCAACCGGCGCCCCGTCTGACCGCGCCCTTGACCTCATGAGGAGCGTGCGTATAATGTGCGCGCTTCGCGAAGGATAGGGGTCAGTAATCTTGTCGTCATCTCCTGCCATGAAGCGACTCGTGATTGTCGAGTCGCCAACCAAGGCGCGCACCATCAAGCGCTTCCTGCCAGCCGACTACCAAGTAGAGGCCAGCATGGGCCACGTCAGGGACTTGCCGTCCAATGCGGCCGAGATCCCTGACAACTACAAGGGCAAAGAGTGGGCGCGACTTGGCGTCAACGTCGACGCCGGTTTCGAGCCGCTTTACGTCGTGTCTCCGAAGAAGAAGGCGGTGGTGAAGACCCTACAGGCCGCGTTGAAGAGCGCCGACGAGGTCTACATCGCAACTGACGAGGACCGCGAGGGCGAGTCGATCGGGTGGCACCTGATCGAGTTGCTGCAGCCGAAGGTGCCAGTCAAGCGCATGGTCTTCCACGAGATCACTGAGCGCGCCATCTTGGAGGCGCTCGAGAACACCCGCGAGATCGACTCGAACCTGGTCGAGGCTCAGGAGACGCGCCGCGTACTCGACCGTCTCGTCGGTTACGCCATCAGCCCACTCCTGTGGCGCAAGATCGCGCCTAAGCTCAGCGCTGGGCGGGTGCAAAGCGTAGCCGTGCGGCTCCTCGTCATGCGTG
>JBIQMD010000508.1:0-1554 GCA_044463725.1 Truepera radiovictrix | reverse complement strand
CGTGAACGTGAACAACCCCGTTCCGCCCGGCATCGCCGCGCTCGCGGGATGGGACTTGGAATACGTGCACGAACTGGTGCTGCACGAGGTGCACTCCGCGATCTCCGACGGCGTTACAGGTGCGCGCGGCTGGCTCGGTCGGTTCGCGCCCCTAGATCACTTACGTGGGCGACTGATCACGGTGCAGACTCCTCGTGGCGTCATGACCGGCGTGTCGCAGGGCGTAGATGAGGGCGGCGCCCTCCTAGTCGCCACCCACCGCGGGCAGTTCCGCGTTGAAGAGGGCACCGTCCTAGATTGGCGCTCGCCTTAGGGCCGATATTCGCTCCTCGTGAACCTAGGCGGGCGGGGCGTTCTTGATATTAGAGGTGCTGAGGGCTATTCAGCCGTAGTAGTACGGATCGAGAACGGTTACCAGACTGATCCGATCGACAGGGAGGCCATTTGCCGTTGCCGCCTTGCGAATCGCTTCTGCGTTGGGGCCGTCATAGACGCAGAAGGTCTTGGATCTGTCTTCCGACACGTAGGAATGAACCCAGGTTACGCCGGCAGTGACGTTGTTCTTTACTATGCCGTCGAACAAGGTCCTGCCATCCGAGCCCATGGGCACGTTGAGTCCGCCCTCAAATCCGCGTTCAACCAAGTATCGTGGCATTATCATCCCTTCCCCTTCGCCTTAGCCGTGGCCCACGCAGATACGCGCGTGTGAGGTTAGCCGCTGCCATGGGTGACGCACTAGCAGTAGCTTCTCACCATGCCAAATGGACGCAATGCGCACGCTGCACGTGCCAGCGCGCTGCTCCTGCTAGAACGTGGCCGTGACGTCAGACCGATATCGAGCGCCCTCGAAGTCGGCGGCTGGACCGTCACCGTTGCAGAGTCAACGGACGCGGCCACGCGGCTCGCCATCGCAAACGATTACGGGCTGTACGTGGTTGCCGCCGCCCTCGAGGCCCCTTCGGGAGGACTTCACCCTGCCGTGGCACTGAAGCAGCTCGCGCCAGCTGGCCAGCAGGTGCGGCTAGTCCTAGTGGCGGAGCGCGTCGACGAGGCCGTTGAGTCGCTCGCCGTGCGTGCTGGCGCTTACCGCATCGCCCTCGTGCCCGTACGCATTGAAGATCGGTTGCCTCCAACCAGTGCCGCCGCTAGGAGCGCCGCGCGGTCAACCAGTAACGCACCGCAGATGTGGGTCGTCGATGATAGCCCCGCCATCCGACTTCTCGCTGGCCGGGCGTTCGAGCGCAGCGGCTGGCGCGTTGCTGAGTTCGAGGACCTCCATGCTGCACGCACACAGTTGCTCGCGGGCGCAAAGCCGCAGGCCGTCCTCCTTGACATCTTCTTGCCAGACGGCAACGGGCTCGATCAGGTGAGTAGCTTCACTGCCGCCGGCGCGGTGGTGGTGATGCTGTCCGACCTGGCGGGGCCGGAGCAAGTGGAGCGCGCCTTCTTGGCTGGTGCGGTAGACATCGTGGCGAAACCAGTAGACATGCGCAGCTTGGTAGCGCGCGTCGAGCACGCCATTCGCAACATCCAGGTGCGCGGGGATGGACACGC
>JBIQMD010000507.1:0-1559 GCA_044463725.1 Truepera radiovictrix | reverse complement strand
CGTCACGAGCACGGTTGAGTTTGAGAGCGCGACGGCGCTGGCGACGATCGGGGCGGTCGTTCCCGAGCCCCCGAATGCCCCTTGCGCTTCGAGACGCGCCGAGCTAACGCCAACCGGGCCGACGCCGCGCACCAGCAGTCCGTACGCGACAAGCTGCTGGGGCTCTGTGGCTAACACCACTTTGCTGCCGCCGTCCAATCTGTAGGCTGCGAGAATCCTTAGGCGCGCGCCGTTAGGGCCGGTGATCACGTAGTTGTCGACCTCGAGGGCCGCATCGTCTACTGGCTGGTTGAACGTGACGACCACCGAGGTCTGGCTGGTAGCCTCCGCGTCCAGGATCTGTAGGGCAGCAGCTGGTGAGGCCGGCTGACCGCACGCGCCGATCAGGGCCGCTAGGCCCAAGAACAGCGCAGCCAACCGGAGCCTGGCTACGAGTAGTATGCGCATCTTCGACAGTCCCTTCGTGGCGCACCCCCGCTGCACTCCATTCGAGGAGTGCGGCAGTCTGCCCCGCGTCATTTCGCCCGATGATGCAATGCCACCCCTTTCAACGCCCTGTCATAAGTCCCTTCAGATGACAGACCGATGTGTATCGTGTGAGAACGTGAAGACGCCCACCGACACCACGCGCAGGCTGCTGACCCTCGGCAGGCTCGGCGTGGCGGGCACACGCTACGGCCGCACCAAGGCGCTAGTTCTGCTCGCATACCTGAGCCTCGAGGGTCCGCGGCCTAGAAGGCGCCTCGCTCGCCTCTTCTGGCCAACCGCTGCCGACCCCCTAAACCAACTCTCCCTCACACTCTCTCGGGTAGGTAAGGATCTGCCCGGCGTGTTCCGCGCAGACGCAACGAGCGTAGAGGCGCGCGTCTCGTGCGACGCAGCGGACGTACGCGCCAACATGAACAAGGCCCAAGTGGAGAGGGCGCTCGAGCTCTACCAGGGCGAGTTCCTCGACGGAATTGCCGTACGGTCCGTCAGTTCGGAACTCCGCGAGTGGATCGAGGACACCCGTGACGACCTCGCGCGCTCCGTGCAACGCGCCCTCCTCGCCATGGCGGCCGAGGCCATCCGGTCTGGGAAAAGGGTGAGCGCCGTCGACCTCGTACGCAGGGCAGTGAGGACGCGTGACATCTCACTGATGGACGTTGATGGCCTACTCTTCGCTCACGACGTGCTTGCTACGGCCCACGACCCCTCATCACAAAGGCTTCGGGCCGAGGCGGAGGACCTCGGACTCGAACTTCCCTCCGCCCCCACCCGCGAAACGCACCGGCCGGGCCTGCCAGCCAAGGCAGCGGTCACGCGGCTCATCGGCAGGCGTCTGGAGAGCCGCCGCCTTCACGAGCTGCTTACCTCGAGCGAGCAGCGCCTCGTTACCGTTACGGGCGCTGGCGGGATGGGGAAGTCGCTTCTGGCGTCGACCGCCGCCGCAGCGGCCGCCGCCTCGTATCCAGGTGGCGTCGCTCACGTTGCATGCGACGCTTTCGATGACTCAACTGGGGTCAGCCCTGGACCCTGTTCTTAGACAGGCTTCCCTTGGTTCCTAAGTGTTACCACGC
>JBIQMD010000506.1:0-1581 GCA_044463725.1 Truepera radiovictrix | reverse complement strand
TCAGGCATGCTGACGCGGTCAGGGTTGAGGAAGCGCTCGAAGAGGAGCCCGAACGCCAACGGGTCGATGTTGGTGATGCCAAGGGCGTACGCCACGATCGACCCGGCGCCGGAACCGCGCCCAGGCCCTACGGCGATGCCGTTCTTCTTGGCCCAGTTGATGAAGTCGGCAACGATGAGGAAGTAGTCGGGGAAGCCCATCGCGACGATGACGCCGAGCTCGAACTCGACGCGCTCGAGCACCACCTTGGCCTTGGCGTCAGCGTCGGACGCAGCGAACTCCTCAAGGTGCGGGTAGACGTAGCGGGGGAAGTTCTCGCCCTCACCGAGCGGCTGCCTGCCCGCCTCACCCGACCGCGCGATGCCGAGCAGCACCTCGTCCAGGGGGCGCGCACCCGCCTGCTCGACTCCACTAGCGGCTGCGTAAGTGCGCATTGCCGCCTCGTCGAGGAGCGGATAGCGCTGCATTACGCCGCGATAGGCATCGATGCGCAACTGCTCAGCCAGCGTGATGCCAGGCGGCAGCTTCAGTTCCGGCATCTGGTACACGCGCTTGCTGCCGATAGGCAGGTCCACGTTGCACATCTCCGCCACCACGTTCGTGTTCGCGAGCGCACTTGGGTACTCCGAGTCAGGCAGCGCGACCGCCATCTCCGCCGGGCTCTTCACGTAGAACTCGTCGCACGGGAAGCGCATGCGGTCCTCGTCGCTCACGAGCGCCTTGGTGCCGATGGCGAGGAGGACGTCGTGAGCGTGCGCGTCCGTCTTACGCACGTAATGGCCGTCGTTGGTCGCCACCATGCCGATGCCGTGCTTGTTGGCGAACTCCTTGAGGATGGGGTTGAGGCGGCGTTGCTCCTCGAGCCCGTGGTCCTGCAGCTCGACGAAGAAGTTCTCGCCGAAGATGTTCAGGTGCTCGAGCAGCGCCGCCTCACCAGCGTCAGGGCCGATGTCGAGGATGGTCCGAGGGATCTGCGCCCCAAGGCAACCGGAGAGCGCTATTACGCCCTCCGAGTGCTCACGCAAGAGCTCGAGGTCGATGCGCGGCTTCATGTAGAAGCCCTCGAGGAACGCCCGACTGCTCAGGCGGCAGAGGTTCTGGTAACCCTTGAAGTCCTTGGCGAGGAGGGTGAGGTGAAAGTAACCGCCGTCGAAGCTGTTCGAACCGCGGCGCTTCTCGAAGCGCGACCCAGGCGCCACGTAGGCCTCGAAGCCGATGATGGGCTTCACACCTTGCCCGACTGCCGTCTTGTAGAACTCAACCGCGCCGTGCATGTTGCCGTGATCCGTCATGGCCACCGCCGGGTCGTCGGGGGAGACCTCCTTGACCCACGCGATCAAGTCCTTGATGCGTGCAGCGCCGTCTAGCAAGGAGTAATCGGTGTGTTGATGCAGGTGGGAGAAGCGCGGCGTGCCACTGGACATTGGTCGAGCTTACCGCCTTGTGCCAACCGACTTCGGTTTCGTGGAGCCGCAAGTCGGGGGCTTCGTCGCCTCTCATTGACGCCCTTCGCGGGGGCGTGGTACTTTCTGTGAGCTTGGCGCCGTAGCCAAGCGGTAAGGCAGAGGTCTGCAAAACCTC
>JBIQMD010000505.1:0-1582 GCA_044463725.1 Truepera radiovictrix | reverse complement strand
TTGCGGGCCGTAACGGCCATCAACCTCTCCCTTCGGAGTTAGCCAACGCCGGGTTGGGGTTCTTGACCTTGGCGAGGTAAGTGGTGCGCGGGAAGGTCTGCAGCTCTTCGAGCATCCAGTAGTTGAGCGGCGAGGCCTTGACGCCAGCGACTCGCGAACCGGTGTCGTTGAGGTCACCGAAGACGATGGCTTGCGTCGGGCAGGCCGCCTGGCAGGCCGTGACTACTTCGCCGTCACGGATCTTGCGGTCCTCGTTGGAGGCGTCGATGCGGGCGGTAGCGATGCGCTGGGTGCAGTAGGTGCACTTCTCCATGACGCCGCGCGAGCGGACGCTCACGTCTGGGTTGTTGGCGAGCGACATCTCCGTGGCGTCGGTTGCCAACTCGGCGAACTGCAGCCAGTTGAAGCGGCGCACCTTGTAAGGGCAGTTGTTCGAGCAGTAGCGGGTGCCGACGCAACGGTTGTAGACCATGACGTTGAGGCCTTCGGAGTCGTGCACCGTTGCGCCTACCGGGCAGACGGGCTCGCACGGCGCCTTCTCGCACTGTTGGCACGGCATGGGCTGGTGGAAGAACTCGGGCGAGTCGATGCTGCCCGAGTAGTAGTTGTCTACTCGGATCCAGTGCATCTCGCGGCCCTTGGCGACCTGCGCCTTGCCGACGATGGGGATGTTGTTCTCCGACTGGCAGGCCACTACGCAGGCGTTGCAGCCCGTGCAGACGGTCTGGTCGATGACCATGCCCCACTTGTAGCCCTTGTACTCGAAGTTCGGGTAAAGGTCGGCTTCGTGGTGCGCGACCGGGTGAACGAAGTGCGGGTGCTCTGGCGCTTCCTTGAACTCGGCCAGGGTGCCCGAGCGCACGATGTAACGGCGCTCCCCCGTGCCTTCGAGGCTGTGGTGCATCTGGGTGCTCGCCAGTTCGTACTGGGCGCCCGTCTTCGTGACCGTCGTGGCAGCGGCCCCGCTGACCGTGTGGTCGAGAAGTCTGTAGCCGTTGACCCCTACGCCGGAACCGACCTTACCTGCGTGCGTGCGGCCGTAACCGAGCGCCAAGGTGACCGCGCCGGGGGCGTGACCAGGCTGAACCCAGACGGGCGCCTCGAGGTCGCGGCCGTTGCTCGAGAGCTTGACCATGTCACCAGACTTGAGCTTCAGCTCCTCGGCGGTGGCTGGCCCCATCAGCGCGGCGTTATCCCACGTCAGGTTGCTGAAGGCCTTCGGCAGTTCCTGCAGCCAGCCGTTGTTGGCGAAGCGGCCGTCGAGCAGGGATGCGTCTAGCACGAGCTTGAGTTCGATGGGCGCGGCGGCCGGCAGGGCGGCAGTTACGGCGCCCGCCGTTACGCTGACTGCGGCTGCGCGGCTACCGGCGACGGTGCCGCGGTAGACGCTCTCGCGCCAGAAGTCGTCGAACGAGCCGGTGACGTTGGCCTTCCAGTAGTCGCGCACGATGTCGTACCCGGCAGCCTTGGCGTTGCCGTTCAGGGCGGCCATGACCTCGTGTGCGCTCTTGCCGCTGTAGAAGGGGAGGATCAGCGGCTGCTGGATGGTGGCCGTGCCGTCGAAGGTCCGAATGTCTCCCCA
>JBIQMD010000504.1:0-1590 GCA_044463725.1 Truepera radiovictrix | reverse complement strand
CGCGCCGAGTTGGTGGGCTGGGAGGACCCCGTGAGCGCCCGGGACCTGCTAGGCAAGGCCGCCGCCATCTACCAAGACCTCGGGCGCGAGGATCGGCTAGGCCCCCTCTACTATCAACTCGGCCTGGTCGCCGCGTACCAGGGTGAGGTCGAGGAGGCGCGCGGTTACTGGGAGTCCGCCATCTCACTCCTGGAGGAGCGCGACGAAGAGGAACTGCTCGGGGCGACCTACACCAGCCTGTCGCTGGTCGCGCCGTTGGCGGCGGATCACGAAGCGTTGGCGCGGCGTGCGCACGACATCTGCCTGGAGAGGGGTGCCAACGCTCAGTTGGCCGTGTGCCTAGCCAACGAGGCTGGCGAGGCCTACTACACGTACGGCGACAGCGCCACAGCCGTTGCCCGCCTAGAGGAGGCCATCCGGCTAGAGGAGGGCGATGGTGGCCGCGACGACTACCTCGAGCGCTTCTACCACCGTCAGGCCTACGAACTGGTCAACTTGGGTGAGCTGGTACGTGCTGAAGAGCGGTTAGCTCAGGCCTATCACCTTATGGAGGAGCGGAACACGCGCAGCTATCCCGGCCAAGGCATAACCCCTCCCATCGAGCTGGCCGAGGCGCACCTCTTCGACGCAAGGGGACAACCCGAGGCGGCGGCGCGGGCGGCCGCGAGGGCGCCGACAGACCGACTGTGCAGGGAGGTGCTGTGCCGACTGGCGCTCGAGGCAGGCGACACGGCGCTAGCCGAGCAGCACCTCGCCGTGCTCCATACCCTGAGGGGTTACGGGTTCGTCGTCAGGGCCCGCCTGCACGAGCGCGCCACCGAACAGCTCCTAACGGCCGAGCTGGCGCGGGCCGCGAGTGAGGCGGCAGCAGCCGAGGGAGACGAGGCAACAGCGGTCAGGCAACGAGCGGTAGCGCTCGAGGGGCTAGGCTCCGCCCTCGACGACGCGCTCACCTACACCTTCATGCCCCTCGCCCTCGAGGTCTTCACCGCTGCCCGGGCCCTGCACCCCGATTTGTGTCCACTGCCAGCCCTGGAGCTGGCCGCGCGCCACGCCGCCAGCCGCTACTACGTCAGGCGCCGCGCCTACGCCATGCTGCCGACCGATCGGCACCCCGCAGCCGAGGCGCTCGTGGCCGGCTGGCTCGAGGTGCCCCCGACGAAGATCGTGCCGCTAGTGACGATGCTCGCGCAGGACGTGCGGGCCAAGCTGCTCGCCACCATGCAGGTCTGAACCGCGCACGCCCAGCGGGCCGCGGCGGCCTGCTAAGGCGCTGTTGAGGTCAGGTTGAGGCACGTACCCTTTCCGCTGAGCTTGCGTTAACCGCCCCTGAGTAGCCTGCTACTGAAGGCACCGGGAGACCGGCCTTCAGGAGGAGGGATGAACGCATGTTCGATTTTCGAAGCAGACTAGTACGAGTCGTTGCGCCGGCCGCAGTACTCCTCACCCTCGGGGTCGCGCACGGGGCGGTAGGCGCGCAGTGGCTCGACCCGGGCCCCACCTTCCGCACCGCGATGGCCGCGGCGCCCGTCACGGACCAGGCCCCCACCATCGAGCAGGAGATGGTAGACCTGCGCGCCGAGATCCGCC
>JBIQMD010000503.1:0-1591 GCA_044463725.1 Truepera radiovictrix | reverse complement strand
ACTACACCATGGCGGCTGCCATGGCCAAGCTCAAAGGCAGCGTGGCTGGGGTGGCAGCGTGCGACGCCGCAATTCAAGTCTTAGGCGGCTACGGCTACTTGAGGGATTACGAGGTCGAGCGTTTCTGGCGCGACGCGCGTCTCACGCGCATCGGTGAAGGTACTGACGAGATCCAGCACCTGATCATCGCGAGGGAATACTTGCGGCAGTTGGCCTGAGCGGCTCGTCCGCCACACCAGCCGGTAACGCGGCTAGAGCAGCAACCAGTACTTCGACGCCAGCACCCTTCACGTGGGCGCGCTCCGAGATGACACGGCGCCATGCCTTGCCGCCCGGCCGACCGTGGAACAGGCCGAGCAGGTGGCGGCTGATGGCGTTCAGCGGCGCGCCCGTGCTCAAGCATTCCTCGGTGTAGTCGTACATGCCCTCGACCACTGCCCTGCGCGTTGGCGCAAGCGGGGGTGCCGCCTCGGCGCCACTTGACTGTGCGAACAGGTCATCCGCGCCGGCAAGCACGAACGGGTTCTCGTAGACCGCGCGACCTAGCATTACGCCGTCGACCTTGGCAAGGTGCTCGCTTGCGCTCGCCAGGTCCGGCACTCCGCCGTTCAACTCGACGACGAGTTCGGGGCGCTCTTCCTTGAGGCGATAGACGAAGTCGTAGCGAAGCGGCGGGATGGTGCGGTTCTCCTTGGGGCTGAGACCCTTCAGCCACGCCTTGCGGGCGTGCACGATGAAAGCGTCGGCCCCAGCTCCAGTAACGGTGTCGACGAAGGCGAGCATCTCCTCGAAAGACTCCTGCTCATCAACTCCGAGGCGGTGCTTGACGGTAACGGGAACCTGGACGGCGTCACGCATCGCCGCAACGGACGCCGCCACCCTCACCGGGTCCCTCATCAGGCAGGCGCCAAAGTTGCCGCTCGTCACACGGTTGGAAGGGCACCCTACGTTGAGGTTGATCTCTGCGTAACCGTGCTCCACTCCCATGACGGCCGCGCGTGCCAGAAGTTCCGGGTCGTCACCGCCGAGCTGAAGCACAACCGGCCCCTCGACGGGACTGAACGCCAGCAGGCGCTCGCGGTCGCCGCGAATGGCGGCGTTGGCAGTCACCATCTCGCTGTAAAGGAGCGTGCTGCGCGTGATGCCGCGCAGCAGGTAGCGGAAGTGACGATCGGTGAGGTCGAGCATGGGCGCCACCGACAACGGCCGCGGTGCTTGGCGTCTTGGTGCGTTCAGGCCAGCGTCTCCGCGCCGGTTGGCGCTGGGGATGCCTTAATCATATCACATCCGCGCCCGCCGGGTCGCATGCGGCCGCGCCACGAACTGCTCAGGCGCGCAGGGCGTCATCCAGGAGGGCAACGGACAGCCCCGGCACACGCCGAAAATGAGAGTCGTTGGTGAGGAAGAGCGCACACCCGGCCTCCAGCGCGGACGCGGCATGAATGGCATCCGGCGTCCGCAGTCGCGTCTCGGCGCGAACGCGGGCAGCAAGGCGCATCGTTCCCTGCGTGGTGGGGAGCAGCCGCACCTCGGACCACAGGAGATCCTCATACGCGGCGACGAGCTCGGTGTCTCCGTCCCGTATCGGACG
>JBIQMD010000502.1:0-1592 GCA_044463725.1 Truepera radiovictrix | reverse complement strand
TCACCTTGTGACCGCCCTTGAGGAAACGGCGGATGTGGTTGACCTTGGTCTCGTAATCGTGATCGTCGATCTTGACGCGGAACTTGATCGACTTCATCTCATGTTGACGTGAGCGGCGACGGGCGTCCTTGGTCTGCTGTTGGAGCTCGAAACGGTACTTGCCGTAATCCATCAGCTTGGCGACCGGGGGCTGCGCGGCTTCACCCACCATGACGAGATCGAGGTCTTCCTCGCGCGCCATGCGCAGCGCGTCACGGGTCTCGATGATGCCGACCTGCTGGCCGTCTGACCCGATGAGGCGCACTTGGCGTACGCGGATCTGCTCGTTCACTTTCAGCTCTTTCGAAATGGACTCCACCTCCTGGGTGAGTTGTCGTGCCGACCGGTCGTTGGGCTCTTGGCCGTTGCCTTGCGAGACCCCTCGCCAACGTCGCACACAGCGCTCGATTGTAGCAGAGCGGAACACCACCTTACAACGGCAACGGCGCCGCCCTGGCCGCACAGGCCATTACGCTTGCGCCGTTGAACGCTGGCCCCGGCGCAAGGCCGGCCGTGCGCCCAGGGTAGGGCATCCAGCCATGGTCCGAACCCCTCACTGAGTAGGGCGGCGTCAAGCCCGACCGCGTCGCTTGCCGTGACGTGGACGATCCAGACTTGCGCGCCTGGCGCCGGAGCCTCGAGTATCGTTCCGCCGCAGCGATACGGCGCAGTAGCGGGTTGTGGGGATAGATTGAGCGCATGGAACAGACGGACGAGCAACTGCGTGATGCCCTGAGGGGCACGAAGACCATCGCCGTGCTTGGCGCGAGCACGAACAGCCAGAAGCCTGCACATTACGTCCCTGCCTACCTCATGAACCACGACTACACCGTGCTGCCAGTCAACCCGGCCGCCGCTGGCGGCGAGTTGTTCGGCGAGGCAGTGACGGCTACCCTTGCAGAGATCGACGTTCCTGTCGACCTCGTCGACGTCTTCCGCCGGCCAGCTGACATCCCGCCGCACCTGCCGGACATCCTCGCCATGAAGCCGCTACCCAAGGTCGTGTGGTTCCAGTTGGGTATTCGCAACGACGAGGCGGCCGCGGAACTAGAGGCGGCAGGCATCACAGTCGTGCAGGACAAGTGCATCAAGGTCGAGTATGCACGGCTGCTCGGTGGCAGCGCTGCTCACGGGGCGGAAGACTAGGCGTGAGCGCCCGCCTCTCCCTTGGCTACTCGCCCTGCCCGAACGACACCTTCATCTTCCACGCCCTGACTCACGGCCTGCTCGAGGGTGCTAGCGACCTCGAGTTCGACGTCGTGCTCGACGACGTGGAGGCCATGAACCGCGCTACTGCAGGCGGCCTGATGGACGTCGCCAAGGTGAGCTATCACGCCTACGGTTACATCGCCTCCGATTACGTGCTGCTGCGCAGCGGCGGGGCGCTAGGGCGCGGGGTCGGGCCATTGCTGGTGGCCGCCACTCCCGACCTTGACCTGCGCGGTAAGCGCGTAGCCGTGCCAGGCGGGCGCACGACCGCGAAGCTACTGCTCGAGCTCTGGCGCCCAAAGGGCCTCGAACTGACTGAACTGCGCTACGACGCCATCATGCCG
>JBIQMD010000501.1:0-1598 GCA_044463725.1 Truepera radiovictrix | reverse complement strand
AACCGTGATGTCTATGTCTGGCAACGGCGGGGCTGGTTGTGCACAAGCTGCAAGTGCGACGAGCGCGACGAGCATCATGACGCGCACGAGCGCCATGTCGGTCCTCCGGCGGAACCGCGGTCGGGGCATCACTTACCTCCTACTGCAGGCACGCTAAGGAGGCAACGCCACGAGACCGCCACAACCCGACCACAGCACAGGCGCTGACGTGACCGACGCCACACACGCCATGGCTCGGTGGGCTAAACTCCTTCGCAGTTCAAGCACAATTGCCGTGCGCATTGGCGGCCGTCATCTTCGGAGGAATTGTGGCGTACCTCAAGCTCATGGGGGGTCTCGGCCTCGACTCGACCGGCTTCACGCAACCGAAGCCTCTGCTGCTACTTGCCTACTTGACGCTAGAGGGTGCCCAACAGCGCCGGCGGCTGGCGGAGCTCTTCTGGCGCGACGGTAACCGCATGAAGAGCTTGTCGATGACGCTGACCCGTCTGCGTCAAGGCGCAGGCGCCGTCATAGCGAGCGACGATCACCGGGCGTGGAGCACATCCTCGAGCGACGCAGCCGAACTCATCGCCGCCCTCGACCATGGAGACTGGCACCGCGCAGTGAATCTGTACGACGGAGCGTTCCTAGACGGCGTCGAGTTGCCAGGCTGGCGGCCCGAACTGGAGGACTGGGTGCTCGAGACGCGCGAGTACTTGGCCGCCCGTGTGCAGCACGCCCTGCTGGAACTTGGCGAGGAGTGCGCTCGCACAGGCGACCCAGTCCGTGGGGCAGCATTGGCGAATCGGGCCCTACGTCTGGTAGGTGCGGGAGCCACCGAGCTTGACTTGTTGAAGCGCGGCTATCGCCTGTTGGTGACGGCCGGCAGCGGGAGGGCGAGCCACGTGCGGCGCGAGTTGCTAGCGCTGCACGCGGCCCCAGACCCGGATCCGCCCCCGCCTGCCACCAGACCGCGTCCCGTCACTAGGGTGCCAGTACGGCGCCAGACCAGTCAACTCCAGGGCCGTAGCCTGCGGCTCCGCGGCGCACGCAGGCGCCTCGCCAAATAGGGGGCCTGAGCCCCCGCACCAACATCCTGTGCAGCGAACACGGACCCAGCAACGACCCGGGCTTACCGTTAGGCATGCGGTGGGTGCCGGGCGCACCGGCCGGAGCCGTGGCGGCGTGCGCCGGCGGCTAGCTGGGAGGTTCACATGCAACGCTTCACCTTCGCCGGACTCGGTTTGCTAGGCGCCTCGGTTGTGGTGCTGATCATCAAGGGCATTTCCATCCACCCTGCGCTCACCAAGGTCGACTTCGGCCCAACGGCGTCCATCGGCCCGTTCATCAGTGACTTCAATTTCGTAGAGATCGTGGCCTGCTTGGGCGTCGTCGTCGGCATCCTGCTCATCCTCGTGGGCCTGAGCGGCGCCCCGAAAGGCGTCTTGGGCTATCGCCCGTAAGCACCCCGCGGCGCGCATCGCGGCGCTACCGCTGTGCGCAAAAGCAAGTGCCCGTCCACGCGCGAGTTTCGATCCCTCGCCTTGGACGGGCTGCTTGTTTGGAGCGGGAGACGGGATTCGAACCCGCGACATCTACCTTGGCAAGGTAGTGCT
>JBIQMD010000500.1:0-1603 GCA_044463725.1 Truepera radiovictrix | reverse complement strand
CTGTAAGCGCTCGCTCGATGAGGTGGTCACTACCAGGGTCACGCTAGTCTCCTCCACTCGTCACAACACCTTGGCTTCGTCGCGCAGCAGGCGGGCGAGTTCCTTGGCCGCCGTGGCGGGGTCGCCAGCGACGATCTTGCCTAGGCGGTCTCGCGTTTGGATCTCTTGCGCCACTACTTCAGTTAAGGCGGCGCCACCTCCGAACTCACCTAGGTCCTTCTTCGCGAGTTCCTTGCGCTTGGCCTTCATGATGTTGGGGAGCGTTGGGTAACGCGGTTCGTTGAGACCCTGTTGCGTGGTGAACACGGCGGGTAGGGGCAGCGTTAGCTCCTCGTGACCGTCGTCCGTATCGTGGGTGACGGTAGCTTGACTGCCGGTAATGGCCAGCGCCGTCGTCCAGTCGGAGTGCGGCCAGCCGAGCACCTCTGCCAGCGCCGGCCCGAGCGCCGCGCTGTCCCAATCAGCCTGTTTGCCGCCAACGAACACCATGTCGGCGCCCTCGGCCTCCACGAGTCTGGCAAGCGCGCGCGCCTGCGTGATCGGGTCAAGGACGGCGTCGGTCTCGATGTGTACGGCCCTGTCGGCACCCAACGCCAGCGCGGTGCGCAATGCGTCTTCGAAGCGCACCGGCCCGAGGGCAACTGCGACTATCTCGAGGTCCATGCCGCCCTCACGAAGTCGGATAGCCTCTTCGACGCCGTACTCGTCCATGCCGTCGATCACGAAAGTGACGCCGTCGAGGTTCACGCCGCCGCCAGCGGCCCTGATGCGGGCCTCCGCGTCCGGAACCTGCTTGATGATGGTTACTGCCTTCACTACTTGAACCTCCATGGGCGCCTGTAGCTGGCGCTGAAACTAGCTGAGGAACGCAACGGCGCCATGCGCATCGCCGTCATTGTAGGACGTGGCGTGCGATCACCAGGCGCTGGATCTCGTTGGTTCCCTCGTATATCTGGTTGAGTTTCACGTCGCGCATGAGCTTCTCCACCGGATACTCGCTCATGTAGCCGTACCCGCCGAAGATGTTGATGGCCTCCTGCGCGCCAGCGAATGCGCGGTCGGAAGCGTACGCCTTGGCTATCGCCGCGGCTTCTGCGTGTGGACGCCCGTTATCCGCCAACCACGCTGCGTGGTAGGTCTGCCACCGCGCAGTCTCGAGCGCGATCTTCATGTCTGCCAGCTTGAACTGGATGGCCTGGAACTGCGCGATCTTGCTGCCGAACGCCTCGCGTTCGAGCGCGTATGCCCGCGACTCGTCGAGGGCGCGGCGCAGGACCCCAACCGATCCGGCAGCCACCGGCACACGCGTGCGGTCAAGGGTGCGCATGGCGATCTTGAAGCCCTCGCCCACTTCTCCGAGGAGGTTGGCCCGCGGGACGCGCACGCCGTCGAACACGAGCTCGTATGTCGGACTGGCGCGCTGCCCGAGCTTCCCGTGCAGCAGGTTGGCGCTGAAGCCTGGCCGGTTCGTCTCGACCACGACAGCGACCGTTCCCCTGTGCTTGAGGCTTGGGTCGAAGGAGGCGAACACGACGTTGAAGTCGGCGTTACCGCCGTTCGAGATCCACGTCTTGGTGCCGGTGATGACGATGTCGTCGCCGTC
>JBIQMD010000499.1:0-1606 GCA_044463725.1 Truepera radiovictrix | reverse complement strand
CGCCCGGCGTCAGCGACCCCGCTAGACGGCGAGGCGCCGCCATCTGCGCGTAACGACGGGAGCACGAACCCCAGTTACAACCAACCGTCGGCCCGCGACCAAGAGTTGAGGGATTACGGTCGCCGGCGCGAACTCGCAAGCAACCCGGGCGGCGGTAGCGGCGACCCGGTCGCCATGGTCGACGCGGCCGTTGCCGGCGACGCCACGGCGGGCTTCGAAGGCGCGGCAGGCAACACCCTGCCTGCTGGTCCAGGCGCCAGCCTGGAACTGGATGTCCCCAGCGTTACGGACGCCTCTGGCCGGCGCGTGCGGCTCGAACGGCTGCCTGATGACCTCGACACGACAGGCATTGGCGCGGCGCCAACCTGGGTCGAGTTCGTTGCGGCCCCCGAACCGATCGTCTCGCGCCCGGAAGCGGCAGCCGCCGCCGATCTAGAGTTCCTGAGCCGTTACCGCACTCCAAGCGAAGCGGCAAGGGAGTGACGTTCCTAGCGCCAGCCTGGCTGGCACTCCTCTTGCTAGCCGCCCCGATCTTGTTGCTGCACATGCGGCGCAGGCGGCGAGTGGCCGTCTCCAGCCTGCTGCTGTGGCAGGGAGTCGCCGGTCTGCCGCGGCCAAGTCACGCTTTGCATAAGCCGCCATTGCGCGCCGCGCTACTCCTGCAGTTGCTCGCGCTCCTCTTGGCCGCGCTCGTCATGGCGCGGCCGGTGCTGGGCAACGCAGGCGCCGACCACGTGATCCTGTTGCTAGACGCCGGGGCCGGTCAGGACGAGGCGCGCTTCGCCGCCACCGTTGCCGAGGCGCAGCGCGCCGTGCGCGCAGCTGCTGTAAAGGAGGGCGTCGTCTGGTCGCTCGTGCTCGTTACGGAGCGGCCGCGGCCTTTGGCGGTGCGCTGGCCGGCAGCGAGCACGACGCCGGTCGACATCGGCGCGGCCGTCGCTGCCACGTCGGGCGCGCCGGACTGGCGCCAGGCCGCCCTCCTCGCCCAGCGCCTAGCTAGCGACCGCGCGCTTGGCGATGCGAACGACACAACGCGCACCGTACTCATCGGCCCCAGCGCTGCCGGATTAGAGCTGGCGCGGGCAGTGATACCCAATGCCGAACTCGTGGCAGTGCCGGGCGGGCCAACGGAGGCGTTCGCCGCGGCGCGCGTCACCCAGGGCGCTGGCGCGTGGCAGGTGAGTGGCACGGTGGTCGGGCTACCCGGGCCGCAAGACGGCAGCGCGGCAAAGTCGGTGGCGCTCGGCGTTGCCCAACTGAACGGCTCCGGCGTAACCGAACGCAGCGCCACGGTGGAGGTCGTGCTCGAACCAACGGAGGCTGGCGGCCTGGCTGGTGACTTCGACCTCGCGCTAGACCTAGGACCCGATACCGCGCCAGCCACACTGGTCCTCTCACTTGGCGGGAACTCCGCCGCGTTCGTGCTGCACGCGCAGCCGGCCGCACTGCGCGTCCTGTACCTCGGGCCAGGCAACGCGCCGCTAGTGAAGGCGTTGCTCGCCCTGCCGTTCGTCGAGCTAACCGGGTTGCCTGCCACCGCAGGGTTGCCGCGGGACGCGGACGCTTACGACCTCGTCGTCCTCGACCGCGTGGTCGTAGAGGAGGC
>JBIQMD010000498.1:0-1615 GCA_044463725.1 Truepera radiovictrix | reverse complement strand
GGCGCAGGCCGAAGTCCGCATAGCCGTCGACATGGTCGAGGAAGGCATGCTCAAGAAGGAGGAGGCGGTCGGCCGGGTCAAACCCGAACAGGTCGACTACTTCCTGCACCCGCAGTTCGAGGCCAGCGCGCGCAAGGCGGCAGGCAAACTGGCCACCGGCCTCAACGTCTCGCCTGGCGCGGCCGTTGGCGTCATCGCGTTCGATGCAGACACCGCGGAGAGCTGGTCGAAGGAGGGGCGCGACGTCATCATGGTCCGCCCCGAGACGAAGCCGGACGACGTCCACGGCATGCTCGCGGCCCGCGGCATCCTCACGAGCTCGGGCGGGCGCACTAGTCACGCCGCCCTCGTCGCGCGGCAGTTCGGCAAGCCAGCCGTCGTCGGCGTGGCTGCATTGGTCATAGACCTCGACAAGCGTGAGATGACCATCGGCGAGCAGAGCATCAAGGAAGGGGACGTCATCTCCATAGACGGCACCCTCGGCGACGTCTACCTCGGGGCGCTCCCAACGGTCATCCCCGACATCGACAACCCTTACCTGACGAAGCTGCTCTCGTGGGCGGACGAGATCCGCACCCTTGGCGTGCGGGCCAACGCCGACTACCCGGCAGACGCCGTGCGCGCCCGCGCTTACGGCGCCGAGGGTCTCGGCCTCGTGCGCACCGAGCACATGTTCTTCCAGTCCGAGCGGCTGGAGATCGTCCAGAAGATGATCATGGCCAAGACCCCAACCGTGCGCGCTGAGGCCCTGGCGGCTCTGCTGCCACTGCAGCGCGCCGACTTCGAGGGGCTGTTCAGGGCCATGGGCGGCCTGCCGGTGATCATCCGCCTGATCGACCCGCCACTCCATGAGTTCCTGCCGCCGCACGACGACCTCGCCAGCGACCTGGCGGCCCTCAAGATGCAGCTCCAGCACTTCCACACGCTGCAGGAGATGGACGTTGCGCTCGGTATCGTCCGCCAGAAGCAGGATCACCTGGCGCGGGTGACGGAGCTGCGCGAGGCGAACCCCATGCTCGGCACGCGCGGCGTGCGCTTGGGGATAATCATCCCCGAACTCACCCGCATGCAGGTCAGGGCCATCTTCGAAGCCGCGTGCGCCGTCAAGCGTGAAGGCGTAGAGGTGCACCCGGAGGTCATGATCCCGCTCGTCAGCCACGTGAACGAACTCCGGAGCCAGAAACGGGCGCTAGAAGAGGAAGCTCAGCTTGTCATGGCCGAGCAGCACATGCAGATCGAGTACCACTTCGGAACGATGATCGAGGTGCCGCGGGCTGCTCTCGTGGCCGACGAACTAGCTGCCGAGGCCGAGTTCTTCAGCTACGGCACCAACGACCTCACCCAGACGACGTTCGGCATCTCGCGCGACGACGCCGAGAAGAGCTTCTTGATGTACTACCTCGAACACGGCGTCCTAGAGGAGAACCCGTTCGCCACCATCGACGCGGCTGGCGTCGGCAAGCTCATGGAGATCGGCACCCAACTCGGCCGCGCCACCCGCCCGAACCTCGAAGTTGGCATCTGCGGCGAGCACGGCGGCGACCCTGCCTCCATCCACCTGTGCCACCGCTACGGCCTCGACTACGTGAGCTGCTCGCCGTTCCGCGTGCCCATC
>JBIQMD010000497.1:0-1620 GCA_044463725.1 Truepera radiovictrix | reverse complement strand
TCCTCGGTAAAGAGCCCAACCAGTCGGTCAACCCCGACGAGGTGGTGGCCCTCGGCGCCGCCGTGCAAGCGGGCGTACTCACCGGCACCGTCGACGACATCGTGCTCCTCGACGTGACCCCCCTCAGCCTCGGCGTTGAGACCAAGGGCGGCGTCTTCACCAAGCTGATCGACCGCAACACCACGGTGCCCGTGCGCAAGTCCGAGACCTTCAGCACCGCGGCGCATAACCAGACGGGCGTGGAGGTCGTGGTCCTGCAGGGCGAGCGTTCAATGGCCGCCCAGAACAAACTTCTGGGCCGTTTCCAGCTCGACGGCATTCCCCCGATGCCAGCCGGCATGCCGCAAGTGGAGATCACATATGACCTCGATGCCAACGGCATCCTGCACGTGACCGCAAAGGAGAAGTCCACCGGCAAGGAAGCCAGCATCACCATCCAGAACACCACCACCCTCAGCGAGGACGAAGTGGAGAAGATGGTGAAGGACGCCCAGGCGCACGCCGAAGAGGACCGCACCCTCCGCGAGCTGGCCGAGGCCAAGAACCAGCTAGACGGCGTCCGCCTCCAGGCGCAGAAGGCCATCGAGGACGCCGAAGGCGCCACCGACGAGCAGAAGAGCGAGCTCCAGGCGAGCATCGACGCCGCCCAGACGGCTCTCGACAGCGAGACCGACAAGGCCAAGCTCGAGACTGTGACGCGTGAACTGGCCGAGGCGCTCCAGAAGTTCCAGGTCAACACGCAGCCGCAGGCGAGCGGAGAGCAGGCGAGCGAGGCTCCCACCCAGACGGACGCCGGCGACGACGACGTGATCGACGCCGACTTCAAGCCGGCCGGCTGAGACGCGGACGATCATGAAGCGTAGAGACGACCGCCCTGACGGCGAGCCGGTCACTTATCAGGAACCAGTTGGCGACCTCCCCGGGGAGAACCCGGGGGAGGTCGCCGACCAAGCCCACGAGGGCCAGCCCGACAGCGAGGCCGAGATCCTGCGCGCCGAGCTGGGTAACGCGGTGGAACAGGTGGAGCGGCTGAGCGCCGAACTCCGCGAGGCCGAGGAGCGCTTCCTACGCGCCCGCGCCGAGCAGGACACCATGCGCCGCCGCATGCAGGGCGAGGTCGAACTGGCGCGCGCTGAAGGCGTGACCAGCGCCCTGGCCCCCTCGCTGAACGTCTTCGACGACCTCGAGCGCGCCCTGGGCGCCGCGGAACGCACCGACGACCCGCGCAGCATCGTGCCAGGCGTGCGCGCCGTACGCGACGCGCTACTCCGCAACCTTGACGCCCTGGGCGTCAAACTCATCGGGCAGCCAGGCGAACGGTTTGACCCGGAGCTGCACGAGGCGCTCAGCGTCGTGGCGCTCAGGCCAGGCGCCGAACCCGGCACCATCGACCAGGTCTTCGAAGCGGGCTTCGTGCAAGGCGACCGGCTCGTGCGCGTGGCGCGCGTCACTGTGTTCGCCGACCCTAACTGACCGCAACCATGAAGACCCAAGCCGCCTGTGCCGCCCCTCAAGGAGGCGGCCGGGCCGGTGCTACTAACTACACGGAACGGAGGTGACAAGTGGCGACTTTCAAGGACTACTACCAGACGTTAGGCGTCGCCAAGAACGCGAGCAAGG
>JBIQMD010000496.1:0-1624 GCA_044463725.1 Truepera radiovictrix | reverse complement strand
CAGCCAACGCCTTAGCGTGATCGCGCGACATGGCGGCGCGGGCGAGGAGCATGCTGGCTACGGGGTTGACGAGCGGGATGAAGATCATGGGCAGCAGCGCCTTGAGCAGCAGGCGCCCCTCGACGATCGAGAAGAAGAGCAGGCACGCCGCGAGGATGCTGGTAGCGCCGAGCGTAGCAGCCAACGTGGCTGGATGAACGCGCTCGTAGAACGACCTGAACCGCAGCATGCCGAACGTGCCGACGAGCGCCAAGCTGGCCCCGAACACGGACACCACGACGATGATGATGGCGGCCCAGACGGGCACGTCTGGAGCGATCACTCGATCACCTCGCCGCGCATGAGGAACTTAGCTAGCGCCGCGCTGCTCGTGAACCCTAGGAGGGTCATGACGATGGCTGCCTCTAGGTAACCGGGGTCCGCGACGCGCATGCCGAAGACGACGATCTGCAGGGCGGCGTTCAGGTAGACGGCGTCGAAAGCGAGCACGCGGTCCTGCGCGCGCGGCCCCTTGACGAGGCGTGCCGCCGCTAGCACGAACGCCACCGCCAGCACGGCATGCACCGCGAGGAGGCCCCAGTGCAGCACCGCCGAGCCCGTCACTCGAACACCGCGAGCAGGCGGCGCTCGTACCGTTCCTTGATGGTCGAGACCCAGTACTCGTTGTCGACGAGGTCTAGGACGTGGATGGTAACGACGTGCGTGCGTGCGTCGTACGCCGCCCAGAACGTACCTGGTGTGGCGGTGATTATCGTCGCGAGGGCGGCAAGAGCGTGGGGGCTGCGGATGTCGAGTGGGATGTTGACGAAGCCAGAGTGGAAGTCCTTGCGGCTGCGGCTCAACGTCAAGGCAACGAGCGCGAAGTTGGAGCGCACCACGTCGTACGTCGCCACGAAGAAGAGCCCGACAGCCACGAGCGGGCGCTTGAAGTCTGGCGGAGTCTGGTCGAGCGTGTCCATGGTGCGCGAGAGGAGTAGGCCGAGCACCAACCCGGTGACCACGTCGAGGGGCGCGAGCGACTCTTGCAGCAGCAGCCACATGAGGGTGAGGAACACCGCCAGGATGGGGTGGGGAATCATGCGCCTGAGCACGTTAATGCTCACCGTCTGGGGCGGCGGGCGCCTCTGGGGTTGGCAGCACGCTGCTGAGGTACTGGACGGGGCTCCGTAGGCTGGCGCCTGTGGCGGTCGTGTAACGCATGATCGGCTGCGCGAACGCCGTCAACGCCACGAGGATCACGAGGAGGAAGGCAACCGGCATGGCCTCGAACGGGCGCACGGACGTTGGGGTGGTGTCGGCCTCGGCCCAGAACTGCTTGACGCCCTTGCGCGTGAGCGCGATGAGCGCGGCGAAACCTGACGCTACTATCGCCCCGAGCACCCACCAAGCGAGCGCGCCTGGTGCGTTGGCGTAGCCGTTTGCGCCGCTCGTTATCACGGCGCTCAGCATGGCGAACTTGGCGACGAAGCCGGAGAGCGGCGGCAGACCGGTCAGCTGTATGGCGATCAGGAAGAACGCGGTGCTCAACAGTGTGGTCGTTAGTGGCAGCGTTACCCCGCGCTCGACGCCCTCGAACTCGCTGGTCAACGCCGTCTCGTAGTCGTCCGAGAACACGGGCCCAACG
>JBIQMD010000495.1:0-1627 GCA_044463725.1 Truepera radiovictrix | reverse complement strand
CCGCCCGTGTCGGTGCCGTTCATGAAGTTGCCGATGCGCCCGCCGATGATGCCGAAGCCGGCGATGGGCGCCATGGCGTCGAGGTACGCCCACATGTTGAGGCGCTGCGACCTCGAGTAGAGCCAGGTGGCGAGCATGACGCCGAGGACGCCGCCGTGGATGCTGATGCCGCCCTGCCACACCTTGAGGACATCACCAGGGTTGCCGTTGGGGCCGAAGAACGCCGCTGGACTGGTGAGCACGTACACGATGCGCGCCCCGAGGATGCCGGCGATGACGAGCCACACGGCCATGTCGAGGAGCTTCTCAGGGTCGAGGCCGCGCCTTGCCGCATAGCGCAGCGCTAGTGCGGCGCCCGCGAGCACGCCGAGGGCGATGAGTAGGCCGTACCACCTGATGGCGAGCGGTCCTAGCTGTAAGAGGATCGGGTCCATGCAGCTCCTATGTGGCGCGCCTCGTCACCTGGCCATGAGCCAATCGCGAAACGCCTCACCCCGCGAAGAAGCGCGGGAACACGATGACACCAATTACTACCATTATGACGAGCTTCGCGACCGCGCCACCCAAGGTACCGACGAACGCGCCAACGCCGGAACGGACGGCGTCGTTAAGCGGCCGACCGACGAGCAACTCGGCGATGGCAGCGCCAGCGACGGCGCCGAAGATGAAGCCCCACGGTGGGAACGCGAACAGGCCAACGAAAGACCCGATCACGCCACCCCAAGTGCCTGCGCGGCCAGCGCCGTATACCTTCGAGCCGAGCCAAGTACCAACCAGGTCGAGGACTTGCGAGAGGGCTGCCAGCAGCGCGACGTACACGAGCACGTCTACGCCGAAGCGTTGGAATCCCATTATCGCGGCCGCCGCTAACGCCCCGAGCGCCGCTAGCGGTACGCCAGGCAGCACCGGCAGTATCACGCCGAGCGTTGCCACGATGAAGGCAACGAGGAAGACGGCGAAGGCGAGGATCGTCACGCGCGAAGCATAAGGCCTGTGATCAGCTCGCAGGTGGTGTTACGCGTTCCCCACGGATCTCTTCGACCGCGAAGGCGAGCGCAGTGACGACGCCAGCCAACGCCGTTCCAGCCGCTGCAGGCGTGCCAGGCAGGTTCACGATGAGGGTGCCGCGCCTCACCCCAGCCAATGCGCGCGACAGCACGGCGAGCGGCTGCTCTTTGGCGACGGCGGCGCGCATCGCCTCAGGTAAGCCGCGGACTTCGCGTTCGATGACCTCGGCAGTCGCCTCAGGCGTGCGGTCGCGCAGCCCCAGCCCGACCCCGCCGGTCGTAAGGATCAGGTCGATCTCGCCAACGTCGCACCACACGCGCAGCTTCGCGCGGATTAGGGCCTGCTCGTCCGGCACGGCCTGGTAGTCGACTTCGACGAACGGCCCGCCCTTGAGCACTTGCCGGATGGCCTGAGCGGTGCGGTCCTCGCTCTCGGCCCCAACGCCTGTGCTGGACACCATGAGGATGGCTGTACGTACCATGCCAAGACTCTAGCCGCGCAAGTGGCGAGCGTGAGCGGGTATCGGCCACATCGGTGGGCGAGCCACCGCGTGCGCTGCCGAGGTGTACCTTAAGGTCAACTGCTCAACCGCGCTGCCCCCGTGCCTCACGGTAGCCTG
>JBIQMD010000494.1:0-1628 GCA_044463725.1 Truepera radiovictrix | reverse complement strand
ACCAAGAAGAACGTCTTGGCATCGCCGAGTTGCTCTCGCAAGTGGGCTACTGCCGCTTCGTTCCTGGGGTTAGCCATGGTGACCTTCCTCTATTCTCGAACTTGGTTCGGGGCCAGGCGGCCCGCGAACATGCCGCGAAGCGCGTGCTGATTCCCGGAGTCATGCCCCGGGCTCCTCACATTCACGCCTCGGCAGGATCTTTAAGCCTGGCGGCCCCTGCTGTCTCCAACGCCGGAGGTGCTTAGCTCGCGCTGCGCACCAAGATGCTTAGTTCAGGCCTCAGTCGAGGTGCTTAGCGTGACGCGCACGCTCGGCCCCATCGTAGAGGTGAGGTGAATGGTCTTGAGGTACTGCCCGCGCGCCGTCTCAGGCTTAGCAGCCTCGACGGCGCCACGCAACGCCGCGAAGTTCTCGGCGAGCTTGTCCGCCCCGAAGCTCGACTTGCCGATGGGGGCGTGCACGACGCCCGTCTTGTCGGCGCGGAACTCGATCTGGCCAGCCTTGAGGGCGCGGACGATGCCACCGATGTCGGTGCCAACCGTGCCAGCCTTAGGGTTGGGGAGGAGACCACGAGGCCCAAGCACGCGGCCGAGCTTGGAGCCGATGGCCGCCATCATGTCCGGCGTGGCGACGACGGCGTCGAAGTCCATCCAGCCACCCAGAATGCGCTCGATGATGTCGCTGCCACCGACGATGTCGGCGCCAGCAGCCTCTGCAGCAGCCACCCCGTCGCCTTGCGTGACGGCGAGGACGCGTACCGTCTTGCCGGTGCCGTGGGGCAGGGCAACGGTGCCGCGGACGTTCTGGTCCGACTTGCGCGGGTCGATGCCGAGGCGGAAGTGCGCTTCGACGGTCTCGTCGAACTTCGCGCTTGCCAACTCCTTGACGAGGCCGGTGGCTTCGTCGACGGAGTAGAGGCGGTCGCGGTCGACCTTGAGCGCCAACTCGCGGTAACGCTTACCGTGCTTGGCCATCAGCTTGGCTGCCCTTCGATGGTGACGCCCATTGAGCGCGCGGTCCCTGCGATGATCTTCGCGGCCGCAACCTCGTCGGCGGCGTTTAGGTCGGTCATCTTGACCTTGCCGATCTCGAGGCACTGCGCCCACGTGAGCTTGCCAACCTTGTCCTTGTTGGACGTGGCGGAGCCCTTACCGATGCCAGCGGCCTTCTTGATGAGGTAGCTAGCTGGCGAGGTCTTGGTAACGAAGGTGAAGGTACGGTCGGCATAGATGGTGATCTCGACCGGCACGATCGCGCCAGACTGGCTGGCAGTCGCGGCGTTGTACTCCTTCACGAACTGCATGATGTTGGCGCCGTACTGACCGAGCGCCGGGCCGACCGGTGGAGCCGGGGTTGCTGCTCCCGCGGGCAACTGCAGTTTCACTACTCCGGATATCTTCTTGGCCATGGTTCCTCCTTTGGCTCCCCCACGCACATGGCGAGGCGCGGGGTGATGACGCGCAACCGTCTACAGCGACCTGGCTTCGTGGCGCACGCGCGCCACGTGCTCAGGCGCGGATGACCTGTGAGAAGTCGAGCTCGACGGGGGTTTCGCGCCCGAAGATCGAGACAAGCACCTTGACCTTGCCGCGCTCCACGCGTCCGGTCACCACCGTGCCGCGGCCCGA
>JBIQMD010000493.1:0-1636 GCA_044463725.1 Truepera radiovictrix | reverse complement strand
ACCATCGCCTACACCCCCAACTCCACGTTGGTCATGCTCGTTAGCTCGCTCGGCATGAACTTCGACTCCGCTAGCGGCAACCTCAACCAGATCAGCGGGAATGGCGCAGAAGTCCCCTTGGCCTTCGACCTCGACGGGCTGGAGCTCGAGTACGTGTACCTGCTTGACGACGGCAGCACGCGCGTGCGGGCAGAGCCGTACGCAGACGCCAACGGCTACCCGGTCAGGCGCGGTACCATCGCAGGCGAGAACGTTAGCCTCGTCCGAATCCAACTAACGGTCGCGGCCAGCGAACCTAGCGGTGGCGGACGCAGCGTGAGCAGGTCATACACGGGTCAGGTAGAGCTGGCCTCGAACCCCAGCTTCAGGATTGACAGGGTGGTTCCATGCAGACCTTGATGAAGCAGCGCGGCGTTGCCATGCTGTACGCCCTACTCCTCATGGTCGTGGTCGTTGGTATTGGCACGCTGATGTTCGCGCGTACCGTAAACGAGATCAAGCACAGCGGCGACGACGCAGCGATTATCCAAACCCTACTCCTAGCCCGCGGCGCTGCCAACATGGGCGGCGCGGTCATGCAAGGCACAGTCAGAGCAGAGTTGGAGAGCATCGTGGAGGCCGATTCGAGCACCACGAACCGCTGGACCTACGGTACTGGCAACGCTAGCAGCACCGCGCCAGACGCCGCCAGCGTGGCAACGGCGCTCACCACCGGTGCCAACAGCGTGGCCAGGAAGCTGCAGACGCGAGTCGACGACGCCCTATGCGCTGAGGGCGTGCCACTGACCGGTGCGGGCACCGCCTCGTTCCGCGTCTACTTCACCGAAACCGCGTGCGGGACGGCACTGCCGGCCAGTGTGCAACTTCCGGCCGGTCGCTTCGTCTCCGGCGTGCCCCGTGGCAAGGGCTCAGGGGCTGAGCAGGTGTACGCCCTGCCGTTCGTGCTCGTGGCAGAAGGCAGCGCGGGCGCGTACAACCGCAATGTGGTCGTGCAAGGCGAGTACCGCTTCGAGGTCGGGCGCGCTTCGTTCTCCAAGTACGCGCTCTTCACCAACGTTCACACGACCGGCCCAGGCGGCGACGACATCTGGTTCACAGACAACACGATGTTCGACGGCCCGGTGCACACCAACAACTACTTCCGCTTCTACGATCGCCCCTGGTTCGGCGGACCGGTAACTAGCGCAGGTTGCCGCGACGTTCGCGCCGACCGTTGTGCGGCATATGGTCGAAGGGGCGGCGAGTTCTACGACGAGGGCCTCATCTCAGCGGCCAACATGAGCCCGTCGGCCACCAACCCCAGTTATCGGAACAGCTATGGCACTCACGCTCCCGAGCTAACGGGCGGCGTGGCATGGGAAGCGGCGTACGTGCCTCTACCGACCAACAACCAAGACCAAGAGGCTGCCGCTGCGGCCGCCGGCCTAGTATTCAATGGCGATCTCGATAGGCTCACGCTTTGGGCCGCCAACTCAGCTGGTCAATCGCCAACCCGCAACGCCGCTGGCGAGTTCGTGCCGCCAGCCACCCACCAGTTCATCGAGGCATGCACAGGCACCCGCGAGAACACTTGCACCGTCTACCGCGACGCTCCAGTTCTTGTGGGACCGCGCCTGGTTCGTGGCAACCACTCCCT
>JBIQMD010000492.1:0-1642 GCA_044463725.1 Truepera radiovictrix | reverse complement strand
CCTCGTAACCGAGGCCCTTGAACACGTCTAGCAGGCGGTTGGTTACGAGGGTGAGGATGTGGAGGCCACCCTGCGGCGGGCGCGTGCCAGGCAGCGTGACGTCGACCTGCTCCTGCGCCAACTGCGCAGCCAACGCCCGCTGCTCGAGTGCCGCCTTGCGGGCTTCGATGGCCTCCGTGAGGCGCGCCTTCACTTCGTTCCAGCGACCGCCTACCGCGCGGCGTTCCACAGGTTCAAGTGACGCGAGCGCCTTCAGGCGCTGGGTGATCTCGCCCTTCTTGCCGAGAAAGCGCACCCGCACGTCCTGCAGCGCGGTGAGTGACTCTGCCTCACCAATGCTCTCCAGCCACGCCTCGACTTCGGTCGTGATCTCGTCAACTTGCGGGTCGCTTGAACGTTCGCCGCCTAGCTCGGTCATGGTGCCAACTCACCCTCTCTACTGCCTTGCCCAACCGCCAGCCTCAACGAAAAAACCACCGCCCGGTCCGGGCAGTGGGTGACATGCGCAGGCCCGCTCCGGCGCCGCGCTCAGCGAGTAAACGATTGCGAAGCCAGAGGGCTTCTCATGGGTGCGAGTGTAAGTTGCGCGCGTAAGGCATGTCAACGCGCCTCAGTCGTCGAGCAGTTCACCCAGCATGAACAGGTCGCAGAGCCAAGCGTCAGCCACCTGGGCGGTGTCCGCCGCGAGCGCGCGCTGCTGCACGCCGCCATACCACTCCTGTGCAGCGGCCTGATCCGGGAACGGCCCAACCAGAGCCTCGCCACCGTCGTACGCTTGCGGCGCCAACGGCACCAGCACCTCGACCCGGCGCCCCTTTACGTCGGTTACTTCGCGCGCCACGGCGTACTCCCTGCGCCACTGGGGCAGGTCGACGAGTTCGTGTAAGTGCGCGAGGAGCCGGCGCGATTCGGCCACGGCCAGCGCAGGGCGCGCTCTGAACACCAGCCACCGCCCCTCGCGCGCCGTCGCGAAGCGCTTGTCGGGGAACAGCGCGCCAAGTAGTTGAGCAGCCACGTCGGCGAGGGCAGGGCTGGCACGCAGCGCCTCCGTGAAGCCGCCCGCCGTTGGCTCTAGCGCATCTGATTCAGGGAGTGGAGGGTGGCGCTTGCTGGTCACGCGCAGATTCTACTGGCACGGGCCAATGCTGGCAGTAACGGCCCACGGCTTCGCCCGCTGCGCCGGGCCGCCCGCCATCCTGGTCAAGGCCAGGGCGAGCGGCGACAGGCCCGACTGAGGGCGCCGCCGCCGGCCTCGCCGGTTGCAGCAACCCCCACCGGAGCGGTAAGATTGTGGGTGGACAACCGGGCGGGACCGGCGGATGGGTTCTGGCCCACCGCCTTTTCGTTGGGCTCGTCCCTACACGGGAGGTAGCATGGATCTGACGCAGGCAGCCACCGAGGTGCTGAGCCCCCTCGGGTTCGAAGTGCTTGAGGTAACTGTAAGCACTTCCGGGCGCTCGCGTCGCGTCCTGCTGCGCATCGACCGTCTCGACGAGGGCATCGTCGGCATCGACGACGTCGCCAAGGCCTCAACGGTTTTCGGCCTCGAACTCGACCGCATCGATCCCTTTCCCACCGGCTACCGCCTAGACGTCGAGTCACCCGGGGCAGAGAGGCCCCTGCTGACGCCGCGCCACTTCGA
>JBIQMD010000491.1:0-1643 GCA_044463725.1 Truepera radiovictrix | reverse complement strand
GGGGAGAACATCGCGTTCGGCGTGCCCGACGAGGCCGTAAGCAGCGAAGCCATCGTGCGCGCAGCGCAGGTAGCGCAGGTGCACGGCTTCGTGTCGCGCCTCCCAGACGGCTACGACACGCAGGTCGGCGAGCGCGGGCTGCGGCTAAGCGGCGGGCAACGCCAACGGATCGGCATCGCTCGCGCGCTCTATCACGACCCGCCAGTGGTCGTGTTCGATGAGGCAACGAGCGCCCTCGACAGCCTCACGGAGCAGGCGCTCCTCGAGGCGCTAGAGGGCATGGCAGGCAAGCGCACCGAGATGATCGTTGCGCACCGGCTCTCCACCGTGCGCGCGTGCGACGCCATCTGCCTCGTCGAGGGCGGCAGGATCGTGGCCAAGGGCTCGTACCAGGAACTCATCGCAACCAGCCCGCAGTTCCGCGCACTGGCGCAACCGCGGAGGTCGGGTAGTGCGGCGCAGAGCGCGCCCGTAACACCGGCATGAACGGCAAGTAAGGCGAAGGGAAAGGCAGTGCAGCATGAATGACGTTGTGTTGGTTACGGGCGGCGCTGGCTACATCGGCTCCGTGCTCGTGCGGCAGTTGCTCGAAGCGGGCCGCGAGGTGCGCGTGCTGGACAACATGCGCGTGGGCGGCGAGGCGCTCCTTCCGCTCATTGACAAGAGCGCCCTGCGCATCGTGCGCGGCGACGTCCGCCACGAAAGCGTCGTGAGGCAAGCGCTGGAGGGCGTCAACGCCGTCGTGCACCTCGCCGCGATCGTCGGCGACCCTGCCTGCAAGCGCGAACCGGAACTCGCGCGCGAGGTCAACCTCCTCGCGACTCAGCGCCTCTACGAGCTTGCCGAGGCCGCTGGCGTCAAGCGCTTCGTGTTCGCGTCGACCTGCTCGAACTACGGGAAGATGCCTGACCCGAACCTCATGATGGACGAGACCTCGGAACTACGCCCCGTTTCGCTGTACGCGGAAACGAAGGTCGCCGTCGAGCGCTTCCTGATGGAGCGCGGCCGCTCGTCTGATTGCCTGCCAACCGCCTTGCGTTTCGCGACCGTCTACGGCGCTTCGCCGCGCATGCGCTTTGACCTCACCGTCAACGAGTTCACGCGCGACCTCGTGACCGGCCACGAGCTCGTCGTCTTCGGCGAGCAGTTCTGGCGCCCGTATTGCCACGTCACCGACTTGGCGCGCTCTGCCCTGCTGGTGCTCGAAGCCGCACCCGAGAAGGTTGCCCTCGAGGTCTTCAACGTCGGCGACGACCTGGAGAACTACCGCAAGCAAGACGTCGTTGACGCCATCTTGAAGCAAGTGCCTGAGGGCCGCGTTCGCTACGTCCAGAGCGTCGACGACCCCCGCGACTACCGCGTCACGTTCCTGAAGATCGGTAGCCAGCTCGGCTTCACCATCACCAAGCGACTGGCGGACGGCATAGCAGAAGTGAAGCGCGCAATTCAGCTTGGCCTCATCTCCGACCCGTACGCCCAGCGCTACGCGAACGTGCCAGTCAAAGCGCCGGAAGCGGCCAGCCCGGCCACCGCATGACGGACGTGCACCGTGATGGCGCACCAGGGCCAGGTGCCGTGGGCCTTGCGGCGCCAGCAACCTTGGCCGTCATCCCGGCGCGTGGCGGCTCCAAGCGCCTGCCACG
>JBIQMD010000490.1:0-1653 GCA_044463725.1 Truepera radiovictrix | reverse complement strand
TCAAAACGGTATGCCATTCGGGGTACTCCAGTTTCGGTCATGCTTGTGAGGCTTTGTACTAGCTAGCTCGCTTGTGCGCAAACGCACAGGCGGTGGCGGGCACTGAGCAACCGCGGCGCACGAACGCATTGAACGCTTGCGTGCGCAGCACGGCTCCGCGGCCTAAGCCGCCTAGGGCATTCGCTGAGTCTGGGTGGTGGTCCTACTACGCCACGAACGGCGCGCGGAAGATCCAATTACTGCCATGCCGGTCCTCCTCCTCGACTCGGCCAGCTGTCCGGCGCCCGAGATCGTCTCGTAAGCGCGGTCAAGCTTGGCATTCAAGTCGTGTAGATGAGGCTCTTCGCCCCTATCTGTCCGGCAGCTCACCATCGTGGCTGTGCTTCCGGCTGGAGTTAGCACCCGCCTGAATGAAGGCTGGTTGCTGCGGCGTCATAGGGCCAGGTCCCTCGGCCGCTCTCGATAAGGCCACCACGCAGTGCGTTGGGTGGCGGCACCGTCCGCCCCTAGGGCGCGAACGATTGTGCAGTTAAACATGTCGGGGCGCGGGAGCGCAAGGTCTCACTCGACAGAGGAAACCCAACCAAGCTGTGGCGGGAAGCTCCGCACTGTAGCTATCCTGCCCGTCACGGTGCCAGCAAGCTCTTCGAAGGTGTATGCCAGCAAGTTCCAACCAGCGGCGGCGTTTACGTCGTACGTCACGCTCATTCCGTCCGCCGACACACAACTGCCGCGAATGCGCACGGCCCTGTCTACGTAGAAGTAATAGCCAAGCGCGTCGCCAGCCCGCGCGTCACCCTTGTTGGCGCCAAGGCGCTCGAGGAGGTCCTGCGAGCTGGCCAGCATGGCCACGACGGGCGTGGAACTAGTGTCGAACGCCATGAGCGTGTTCACGAGGACGTGCGTGGTGCTGCTCGGCTCCATGACCAGGTCCTGGCCGCCCGCTTGGCAGATGTTCTTCGCCTCGACCGGGTGCAGCACGTCTCCCCTGAGCTGCCCCGGCAAGTCCAGACTGAAGCTGCCATCGGCGGTCACCTCGCCGAAGGAGATGGCGCCAGTTGGGCTCATGTCGAAGTAGCCTGCCCACGCCACGATCGTGCCGCTCTTGTTGGTCGGGTTGGGAACGGTGCCGGAGACCGTGACGGGCCTTTGCGCCGCCGCGGCGCCGAGGCACGCCACCAAGGCCAGTAGTGCTAGCCGCTTCAAACCTAGTTCAGTTCTCTTCGGTCGCATGTCGATGGCCTCCTTGGCGCAGCCAGTTTCTTGGTCTGGCACCTCCAAGTATACGTAGGCGGTTCTGGTAGCGACCGGGGCATAGGTCCTATGCTTAGGCTCGTGTCGGCCGCAATCACCTACCCAATGCTTGACCTGAAGAGCGAGGTCCAGGAGATCTGGGACGAGCTGCAACCCACCATCGAGCGCGTGCTCAAGAGCGGGGCCTTCGTTGGCGGTCCCGAGGTCGAGGGCTTCGAGCTCGAAGCCGCCGGCTACCTCGGCGTCAACCACGCGCTTGGGCTCAACTCTGGCACGGACGCGCTCGTGCTTGGCCTGGAGGCCCTCGGCGTTGGCCCTGGTCACGAGGTGATCACCACGCCGTTCAGCTTCTTCGCCACCAGCGAGGCCATCTTGCGCCTTGGCGCCATGCCCGTGTTC
>JBIQMD010000489.1:0-1658 GCA_044463725.1 Truepera radiovictrix | reverse complement strand
GTCCCGAACGATGTGCGCTACCAGGCTGCGCTACGCCCCGACGCAACTTGTGAGTCTACCGATGTGCATGGCGCGGGTCAAGCGCCCTCGCGGCATTGTGCGCACCGCAGTGTGGCGCCGATGCGTGAGGCACGCCCATCTTCGGTGAGGGTCCACTCGCGCGTGACGAGGGGCGGTTCGTGCCGCACGTGCTGCGTGTGCCCGCACTCGAGGAGGGCAACCCAATGTCCTTCCTCGTCTTGAGTGAAGCCGACTATGCGCCGTGACCAAGTGGCCTCAGCAGTCATCGTCGAACCAACCAACCGCCGCGATGGCGCCGCTGACGGCGTCCGCCGCGAATCCTCTGCGGGCGAGGAACGCGAACGCCTTGGCGCGGGCCTTCAGGAGCATCTCTCTGCTCGCGTCTGGTTCAGGCGCTGGCGGGCGGTAACGCCAAGCGTTCTTCTCGAGCAGCGCGGTAGCCGCGGTCAACTGTGCCTCCGGCGTCAACTCTGCCAGGCTTTGCTCGACGAGTTCTGGGGCTACGCCTTTGCGCCTAAGTTCCTGCCTCAACCCGAGCCGTCCACGTGAGGCTGAACGCGAGCTGATGTACATGGTGGTGTAAGTCCCGTCATCTACTAGTTGGAGTTCGGCTAGTCGTGCGATCAAGCGCTGCGCGTCTGGCTCCTCGATGCCGCGCCGCCGCAGCTTCTCAGCGAGTTCTGACGTGGTGTACATGCGGCGCGAGAGTAGGAAGAGCAGGTAGTCCCAGGCGCGCTCTGGCTTGAGTGGCCCAGGCGGCCGGCGGCGCCTGGCGCCCGCCATCAGCGCAGTACCGCTACTGGGTCGAGGCGCGAGGCGCGCCGAGCCGGCAGCAACCCAGCGATCACGCTGGTGGCTAGCGAGACGGCACACACCCACAGCACGTCAAACGCCTGCAGTTGCACGGGTAGCTGGGTGATGAAGTACAGGTCGCCAGGAAGTGGGTACGGTTGGAACTTGAAGTACGCGGCGACTAGCAGGCCGAGCACCGCGCCCAACAGCGTGCCAGCCCCGCCGAGCATGAACCCTTCGAGCGTGAAAGTTGTCAGAATCTGCCGTTCGGAGGCGCCGAGCGCCCTGAGGATGGCGATGTCCTCCGTCTTCTCAGAGACGGTCAGCACCAGCACGTTAGTTATGCCGAATGCCGCCACGATGACGATGAGGAACACCACCACGCCGATCACGGCCTTCTGGAGCCTGAGTTGCGAGATGAGGCTCGCGAAGAGGCTCTCCCAACTGATGGGGCGCAATGAGTACTTGCCTGCAAGCTCCAGGCCGATGGAGTGCGCTGCCGTAGGGTTCGCCAGCCGCAGGTGGTAACCCGTGATTGCGCTGCCGACGCCGAGGTAGTCCTGCAGGTTGGCGAGTGACATGTACGAGGTGATGGAGTCTATGAGTTCATTGCCTACGCGGAATGTGCCAGCCACCGTGAACTGCGCGGTGGCGCCGGTTATGTCGCGCAGCATGACGGTGTCGCCTACCGCGACGCCAAGCGACTGCGCCAGGCTAGAGCCAAGCACCACGCCACCCGACTGGGCGAGTGCCTCGGCCTGGCTGGCCAAGACGGGTAGGTCGAGGACCGCCGTCTCGAGGTCCGTGTCTATCCCGACGATCTGTGTGAACCCCTGCTTTGGTGT
>JBIQMD010000488.1:0-1659 GCA_044463725.1 Truepera radiovictrix | reverse complement strand
GCACCAGCAAGGCCACCACGCCGCCGCTGAGGGTGCCGGCGCCATCCCAGCTGCCCTCATTTGTGGCCTCTACGGAATTCCTGAAACGGTGCTGTCAATCAGGGTTATGCCACCAAGGGAATAAACGCCGCCGCCTGATGTTGTTGCGGCCGTTCCATAGCCGTTGGCGCCTACTTCGGATATAGGCGTGTTGCCCGCTATCGTACTTCGCACGAGCACCATCAGCCCGCCGACCCACGCCCCACCACCCTGGGCTGTGTTACCACCCGTTGCCTGCACGCTCGAGCTTGTGATGATGCTGTCAGTGATCTGCAGTAGACCGTCGGCACCGACAGCGCCACCACCGCCAACACCGCCAACACCGCCTTTGAACAGAGAGTGGCAGTTCGTCATGACAACGCGATTCAGTCCGAGCGTGCCGCGCACGTTGAAGATGCACGCGGCGCTTTCGTGCCAGGTCGTTCCAGCGTTGATGCCGTCGGCAACCGTCACGTCGTTGATTGTGAAGAGGTTGTTGGTGAAGCTGTATCCGCCGGTCCCGAATACCAGCGACCGCCCTCCACCCGAGATGGTCAGCTCATCGGCACCGGGGCCTTGTATGGTCAACACATTGAGCGGATGGGGGCCGAGGAAATTGGTATCGATCGGTCCTTGGGTCAGGGTGATCTTGCTGCACGCGAGCTGGGTCAGATCGACGACATCGCCGTTCGCCGCCGCGTTCACCACCGAGCGCAACGTGCCAGGGCTGCCGTCGTCGGCGCAGCTGGTGACGGGGAGCGTGGCGGCTTGCGCGACGAGTGGTACGGCGCATGCTGCCAACGCGGCACCGAGCCATGCCGCGAGTGGCGAGCGCGGTGGGAAGCATCGTCCCCGTGTGGACGCGTGAGGCATGGCGACAGGGATCCCCTTCCCTTGTACCGCCCGGGGAGTCGTGGCTTTCGCGGAGCGCCGAAGGCGCGACCGCGGAGTGGCGTGCGGCGACGCTGGCCTGATCGGAGCGTCGCAAGCGCGATTCGTGGTCGCGGTTGCGCCGCTCCTGCGGCAGCGGCATTCCGTAGGAGCGCTGAAAGCGCGACCGCGAACCGGCGATGGCGACGCCGCCAGCCGGAGGTTTCGCAGCCACCGGATTTCGTTGTTGTGGCTGGCGCCGCTCCTGCGAAGAGCCAGAGGCATCGCAGCCGGTGCAGCCGCGAGAGTCGTGCGCGCGCTGGCGCCCGGTCAATCGCGCGGTTCGATGCGGAGAGTGCAGGTGACCGAGCGGGCGATGAAGCAGCGGTCGTGGGCAGCCTCGTGCAGCGCGGCGATCTCCGCCGCATCAGGTGCGTGGTCGCCGCCGAAGGTGGCGCGTGGACGCAGCACCACCTCGGTGATGGCCTGGCGCTGCGGCGCGACCCGGCCCAGCGTGGCGACGGCGTCGTCTTCGTAGCGGTCCACCGTGTAGCCGGCGGCTGCGGCGAGCGAGAGGAACCACAGCATGTGGCAGCTCGAGAGCGAGGCAACGAAGGCCTCTTCCGGATCCACGGCCGTAGCGTCTGACCACGGCGCGGCCACGATGCTGGGCGAGGCGGACGCGGCGATCACGCTGCCGCCGTCGAAGCGCCATTCGTGGCGGCGCGAATACGCGCCGTCGGTGAAGCCGGGGTCGTAGCGCTGCCAGCT
>JBIQMD010000487.1:0-1666 GCA_044463725.1 Truepera radiovictrix | reverse complement strand
CCCCAGCGGCCGCTTCGACTGCCCGCGTTACCGTTTGGGCTAGACGCTCGACCATCTTCGCGTCCGCGCCCTCGACCATGACGCGCACGAGTGGCTCCGTGCCGCTCGGGCGTAGCAGCACGCGACCGGAGTCCTTCAATTCAGCCTCCGCTGCCTGCACGGCGGCCACCACGCTGGGGTGAGCAGCCACCTCATCGCGCGTGCCTGGCGCGACCCTGACGTTCTTGAGGACCTGCGGGTAGACGGGGATGTCATCCATCCAGGCCTCGAGGCTGCTGCCAGACTTGCGCACAGCAGCCAGCGTGAGCAGGGCCGTGAGCATGCCGTCCCCGGTGGGCGCCTTGTCGAGGAACAGGAGATGACCAGACTGCTCCCCGCCGAGGGTAAGGCCCAAGCGCTTAAGATCCTCGAACACGTAACGGTCCCCTACGTTGGCGCGGTGCATGGTCGTGCCGTGCGCGCGCAGGTAGTTCTCGGCGCCCAGGTTGCTCATCAGTGTTGCCACTAACGCCGTCTCGCCGCGTGACAGCGCCGTGATGGCAAGCATGTGATCGCCCGTCACCACGCGGCCTTTCGCGTCGATCAGCAGAGCGCGGTCGGCGTCACCATCGAAAGTCACGCCCACCTCGAACCCGCCTTCCACTACGTGCTTGGCCAGCGTTTCGGGGTGCGTCGAGCCGCAGTCGACGTTTATGTTCAGGCCGGTTGGCTCCGCGTTGAGGACCTCGAGTCGCGCACCCAACTTGGCGAACAGTTGGGGCGCGATGAGGTGACTGGCGCCGTGAGCGCAGTCGATGACCACCCGCATGCCGTCGAGGTAAGGAGCGTTGTCCAACAGGTGCTTGACGTAGCCGTTCAAGATGCTGGCGTCTGCGCCGTTGCCACTGGCGTTGTTGTCCCAAGGCTTGGCCATCGTCATGCTTCCGATGCGCTCGCCGGTAACGTCCTCCAGGTCGTCACCGCCAGGCTCGCCTAGCCGTTCGACTAGCGCCTCGATCTCGGCCTCCACCTCGTCTGACAGCTTCTCGCCGTTGCGATCGAAGAGCTTGAGGCCGTTATCGGCGAACGGGTTATGGCTCGCCGAGACGACGAGGCCAGCGTCCGCACCCAATGCGCGCGTTAGGAAGGAAACGCCTGGCGTTGGTATCACGCCAAGCCATGTCACGTGCGCCCCGCGTGCGGTGAGGCCGGCCGCGGCGGCGTGCGCAAGCATCACACCGGAACGCCGCGTGTCCATACCGATCAGCACGTGCGGCTGGCCCCCGCCAGTGGGGTGGACCGTCTCGGCAACCGCCATGCCTAGCCGTAACGCGAACGTTGCCGTCATCGGGTGCGTTCCCGCTACGCCACGAACGCCATCAGTGCCGAAGTAACGCCGAATAGCCATGGGCGCCATGATAACCGGGCGCTCGTCGGTCTCAGTCGTCGGTCACTTGGCGTCCTGCCAGTTGCGGCCAAGGCCGACGGCCGCTTCGAGCGGCACCTTCAAGTCGACGACCTGCGCCATGATCCGGTGAACGAGGGGAGCCGCTTCATCAGAGCGTTCCTCCGGCACTTCCGCCACGATCTCGTCGTGCACTTGTAGGAGGAGGCGCCCGCCCACTCCGGTCAGCGCTGGCGCCAGTTCGAGCATGGCTAGTTTCATGACGTCCGCTGCGCTGCCCTG
>JBIQMD010000486.1:0-1681 GCA_044463725.1 Truepera radiovictrix | reverse complement strand
CGTTGCGCTCTCGCCCAACGGTGCGACGGCTACTTGGCGCGCGCCTGTCGGCAAGTTCTCGATCTGCGACGATGAAGCCGACTCGCTTCGCAACAAGACAGCGGCTAGCGGGGCGAGTTCCTTGTTTGCGGACTGCTCAGCGTCGAACCGCGCCAACTCCTCGGCCGATTCAGCTGCTGAGAGGCGCGCTTCCTTCGATGGCACGGGCTCCAGGCCTGCGATTTGTGGCACGACTGCTGCTAGGTACGGGCCGCTGTGCCTGCGTCTTGCCGCTCGACTCTGGCCGTACTGCGGCAGGCCGACGTCCCACTGCCGCTCTTCATACGCAATTTGCGGCCAAGTCGGAAGCTTTTCCACTTCGCCAGCTTAGCATACGTTAACCTCTTAGCGTTAAATAACGCTCCCTGCTATTTAACCTTCCCGGGCCCTAACGCTCCCCGACGTACGCAGCCAGATGCTGCCCCGTAAGCGTTGTGTGCTTAGCCACGAGGTCAGCAGGCGTGCCCTCGAACACCACGCGCCCGCCTTCATGCCCAGCACCGGGGCCGAGGTCGATGATCCAGTCCGCGTGCGCCATCACCGCCTGGTGGTGCTCGATGACGATCACCGATTTGCCTGTATCGACGAGGCGGTCGAGTAGTCCGAGGAGCTGCTCGACGTCTGCCAGGTGCAGGCCCGTCGTTGGTTCGTCTAGCACGTACACGCCGCCCTTCTCACCCAAGTGAGTGGCCAGCTTGAGGCGCTGGCGCTCCCCACCCGACAAGGTCGTCAGGGGTTGGCCGAGGCTGAGGTAGCCGAGGCCGACGTCGGCCAGGCGCTGCAGGATCGTGTGCGCGGCCGGGAGGCGCGCCACGCCCGCACCGAAGAACGCTTCTGCCTCGGCAACTGGCATGGCGAGGACCTCGCTGATGTCGCGGCCGCCGAAGTGATGCTCGAGCACCGCGGCTTGGAAGCGCTTGCCGCCGCACTCCTCGCAAGTGGTGGCGACGCTGGCCATGATGCCCAAATCGGTGTAGACCACGCCCGCGCCATTGCAGACGGGGCAGGCGCCCTCTGAGTTGGGGCTGAACAGCGCAGGCTTGACGCCGTTGGCCTTGGCGAACGCCTTGCGGATCGGCTCTAGCAACCCGGTGTAGGTGGCAGGGTTGCTGCGCCGCGAGCCCTTGATGGCGCCCTGGTCGATGGCCACTACTCCAGGCTGACGCGCAACGGAGCCGTGGATGAGCGAACTCTTGCCTGAGCCAGCAACGCCGGTCACGACCACGAGCACGCCCAGCGGGATGTTCACGTCGACGTTCTGCAGGTTATGCGTGTTAGCGCCGCGCACCTCCAACGCGCCCTTGGCCTTGCGCACCTTCGCCTTGAGGGCCGCGCGGTCGCCTAAGTGCCTGCCAGTCAAGGTGCCGCTGGCGCGCAGGCCAGCCACCGAACCAGAGAACACGACCTCTCCACCCGCCGTGCCCGCGCCCGGGCCAAGGTCTACGACGTGGTCGGCCACCTCGATGACCTCGGGCTTGTGCTCGACGACGAGCACCGTGTTGCCCTTGTCGCGCAGGCGCAGCAGCAGCTCGTTCATGCGCTCGATGTCGTGCGGGTGCAGCCCGATGGTCGGCTCGTCGAACACGTAAGTGATGTCCGTTAAGGCAGAGCCGAGGTGGCGGATCATCTTGGTGCGCTGCGC
>JBIQMD010000485.1:0-1682 GCA_044463725.1 Truepera radiovictrix | reverse complement strand
GCGGCAAGGAGCGCGTGGAAGCGCTCGTTCGTCTGCTCGGCCGTACCGAAGCCGGCGAACATTCGCATGGTCCAGAGCTTGCTGCGGTACATGCTCGTCTGCACTCCGCGGGTGTACGGGTAACTACCGGGGAGACCGAGCTGTTCGGCAACGTCGAAGTCGGCCAGATCGTCTGGCGTGTAGATGGGGTCGACAGGGATGCCTGACAAGGTCTCGAAGAGCGCGTCCCGTTCCGGCATACGGTCGGTAGCGGCCCGGTACTCCTCTGACAACCACTCCACTTTGGACTTCATGCCGTCATTATAGGCGCCGACAGGGCCAACGGCGCGGGCGCAACGGTTGTACGCCGCGCGCCCTTCCTCGTCGCGGCCGCGCTACCGTTCGAGCTAGCCACTTCAAACCCCAACTAGTGCGGCGGCGACCTCGCCGCCCGCGACGAGCTCGGCGCCGTCCGGCAAGTCCTGCCGCACGACTGCCAGCGCCTCGAACTCCTCGCCGTCCGGCGCCACCGTGCCGAGGCGCCCAACCACGCGGCCACCTGAGCGGAGTTCGCGCCAGTCGCTACCGCCTGGCGTCAGCATGCGCGGGTCTCGGGTGAGGCGCACGCGGCTGAGGCCGCGCCGCAAGTTGCCGCGCGCCTCGATGCGCGCCATGATCTCTTGGCCGAGGTAACAGCCCTTACGGTACGAGAGCGCCGCCTCCAGCCCTGCTTCTTGCGGCAGCACGCCCTCGCCTGCGTCCTGCGGCGCTACGGCCGCGAGAGCCCTCACGCGCAGCAAGTCGAGGTCATCGCTCGTCACCGGGCGTGCGCCTGCTTTCTCGAGCGCAGCAAGAATGGCATCTGCTCCCGACCCGCTGGCCTGATCTAGGAGTAGGTCGTAACCTCCCGCCGCCGAGCGGTGCCGAGACCAAACGCTCACCTTGCCGACGCCCGCCACGTCTGCAACGGTCGTCTGTCCAAGTGCTGGCACCCCTACCCCGAGGCTGGCAAGCACTTCTGCCGCCCCCGGCCCTTGCAACGTAACGAGGCTGGCCGCTACAGGTGCGGCCAGCGTCACCTCGTCGAAGACGATGTGACGCTCTAGTTCCGCCTTCACCCACGCAGCTGCACCGCCTTCCTCGACGAGATGGAACGCTTGCCGATCGCGCCGCAGCACCATCACCTCAGCCATGGCGTGGCCGCGGTGATTCAAGTAAAGCGAGCGCCCGGCGGCCCCGACGGCAAGGCCAGTCACGTCGTTGGCGAGTTGACCGTGGAGGAAGGCGGGCGCGTCGGCACCGCCGACCGCGGTCACGCTAACGCCGGCGATGACGCCCGCGACGGCCGCGGCGCTAGACACTTCTGTTGTCGTGGTTCCCATTCGGTCATTATCGGCGCGGAGGAGTTCGCATGCATGTCGCGCCGCCGCTAGTGGGCGTCGCCCCCCACGCGCCTCACACGTCTACGAGGGCGAACTCGTAGGCATTGACTACCCGTACCCCTTCGTCCGTTACGTAACTCCTTGGCGCATTGGCGCCGGAGAGGTGAACGTGCCCGTGCACGTGCAGCTTCGGCTTGAAGAGGCGGTGGAACATGTTGAACGCTGCGATGCCCTGGTGGACGTGGTCGTCTCCTTCATGCGGGCCCCGCGGGGCGGCGTGCGTGAGGAGCACGTCGATGGCGCGGCCGTGCCTGCGGTGGT
>JBIQMD010000484.1:0-1684 GCA_044463725.1 Truepera radiovictrix | reverse complement strand
CCTGCCGACTCGTAGTGAGCAACTCCCCCGGCTTCCAGGTCGTCTGCGTCATCGCCCTCGGCGCGCGCCTGATCGTCGAGGTAGCGCTTGCCGGCGCGTTCGGCATCCGTTTGGGTCGGGGTCGAGGTGTCTGCGGCGGTGTCGTCGAAGTAGTCGAACACCGCTGCGCCGATCTGGACTTCCTCACCGGACTGCACGCCAGCGCGCTTCAGGCGCTGGTAAAGACCGTGGTTCCTGAAGTGGTACTGCAAGTACGCAACGGCCTCCGGGTTGACGGCGTCGAAGCGCGCAACGACTTCCTCGAGTTCGCTGCCCGTCACGATCCAGCCGTTACCCGTCATGTCGCGCTTGATCTCGATCGGCGTTACCTGCACGCGCCGCGGTCCCATCGCCGTTACTGGCTTCGGGCGCGGTGGGAGAAGCGCGAATAGGGTGGCGCGCAACTCCTCGACACCCGAGCCGTCAAGCGCCGAGATCGTAACTAGCGGCAAGCCGGCCGTGGCGAGCTCCCGCTCCTTGGCCGCCAACGCGTCAGCGTCCACCAGATCGGTCTTGTTCAACACGATAAGTGCAGGGCGTTCGAGCAGTTCAGGGTCGTACTCGCGCAACTCGAGGCGTAAGGCGTCGAAGGTGGCCAGCGGCTCGTCTGCTACGTCCAGGACGTAAACGAGCAAGCGGGTACGAGAGATGTGCCTTAGGAATTCAAGGCCGAGGCCCTTGCCCTTGTGGGCGTCCTCGATGATGCCGGGGATGTCGGCCATCGTGAAGCGCTGCATGTCAAGGTCGACGACGCCGAGGTTAGGGCTGAGGGTAGTGAAGGGGTAAGAGGCTATTACCGGCCGCGAGTTGGACAGCACGGCGAGGAGACTCGACTTGCCCGCGTTCGGGTAACCGACGAGGCCGACGTCCGCGATCGTCCTAAGTTCTAGGCGGAGAAGGCGCGACTCACCGAGCGTGCCCTTCTCCGAGAAGCGCGGCGCGCGCCGCGTCGAGTGCGCGAAGGCCGCGTTGCCGCGCCCGCCGACGCCTCCTGCCGCGACGACAGCCGTCTGCCCTACCTCGATCAGGTCGGCGATGAGTTCGCCAGTCGCGACGTCCGTTGCCATCGTGCCTACCGGCACGTCGACGTACAGGTCCTCGCCGCTGAGGCCCGCCTTGTTGCGGCCCTCACCCTGCTTGCCTACCTGCGCGCGGAACTGCGTGCGCCCTACGAGCTTCGAGAGCGACGTGATGTCGTCGACCGCTCGGAGGTAGATGGAGCCACCGCGACCGCCATGACCGCCGTCCGGACCGCCCTTAGGTATGTACTTGAGGCGCATGAAGGAGAGGCCGCCATCGCCGCCTTTCCCTCCCTGCACCTGGATGTCGAGCACGTCACGGAAAGCCATTCAGTATCGCCCTAACGAGAACGCGGCCCCACCAGGAGCCGCGTTCGAGAATGTCCGGTGAGTCTACCAGCCGCCGCGCACGTTGAGCGCGGAAATGGTGCGCCGCTCGCGCAAGGCTGAGAGATCAGTCGGCTGCGACAGCTTCGACAGCAGTCTCGATGCTGATGAAGCGGCCCTTATCGCCTTTGTTGTGGAAGCGTACGACCCCGTCGCGGAGCGCGAAGAGCGTGAAATCGGAGCCAAGACCGACGTTGCGGCCAGGGTGGAAGCGCGTGCCGCGCTGGCGAACGAGGATG
>JBIQMD010000483.1:0-1687 GCA_044463725.1 Truepera radiovictrix | reverse complement strand
GAACGGAGCGCAGGGCACGATCGGCTAGTGGCCGACCTTGGAGCGCGGCGCGAACAGCTGAGCGAGGCACGCTCTGCACTGCCAAGCGCGGCCATGGACGGTAGTGAACTCGCATCCGCCGTCAAGGAGAACGAAAGCGCACTGGCCGAGGCCGCTGCTCAGCTCGAAGCCGCGCGGGCCGCACTTGGCAGCAAGCGCGTCGCCGCCTCAGAGGCGCAGCAAGCGGCTGCCATGACTAACGAGCGCTGGCGCCAGTACGGCGAAGCGCAAGCGCGCTATGTGGCCGGAGCGAAACGTGCGGAGGAGTTGACTGACGAGATCGAGGTGCTGACGGCCAGCCGCACCAGACTGGGGCGAGAACTGACGGAGGCGACCGCCGCCCGCGATCTGGCCAAGTCGGCGGTACCGGCAGACCTTGCAGCGGAGGAGAGTGCCTTAGCGCAGGCGCGCACCGCCTTAAGCAGCGCGGAGGCTGCCCTCACGGCCGAGACGGAAGCCCAAGCACAGCGGGCGCAGGAGCTTGAAGAAACAAAGGTGCAGGCCGCCAGGCGCGAGACCGCACTTGAGCTGGCGCAGGACGACCTCAGGTCTTTCCCCGACGGCATCGAGCTTCTCGACATGACCGAGCGAGCTGCGCGGGTCCGCCTACGGGAGGTGACGGACGGATTGGAGGCGCTCGAGGCGGTGAATCACCGCGCCGTAGCGGATCTCGCCGAGGTGACGGAACGCAAGGAGAACCTCGAGGTCGAGACCGTGCAGGCGACCCTCGCGCTTACCGAACTGCAGTCGGCGCTAGAGCGCATCGACAAGGAGACCAGCGCCCGGTTGCATGCTGCGCTTGAGCGGCTTCAATCGGCGTTCGGCCGCCACGTTCAACAGCTGTTCGGCGCGGACGCCCGCGGCGGCATCGAGGTCGAGCAGGAAGGCAACCGGCCGACTGGCCTGCGCATCCGCCTGCAACCGCCTGGCAAGCAGACGCACTCACTGCACCTGCTTTCGGTGGGGGAGCGCACGATGGGCGCCCTCGCCTTCCTCTTCTCGCTGATAGCTGATGAGGGCGCCGGACTGCCGGTAGCCATCCTTGACGAGGTCGACGCGCCACTCGACGAGGCGAACATCAGGCGCTACGGCGCGTTCGTTGCGCGACTGGCACGGGAGGGCACGCAGTTCGTGCTCATCACCCACCAGAAAGCCACGTTCGAGATCGCGGAGACGCTCTGGGGCATCACGACCGAGCAGGGGGTCAGCCGCGTTTTCAGCATCAAGCGCGACGACGTGCTTGCGCCCCCGAGCGGCGAGCAGGTAGCTGCCGCCACGTGAGTTCGGAGCCGCGGCCCGCGCTGCCTGCGTGGCGCGTAGAGCGTTTCGAGAGCTTGCCGTCTACTCAGACGCTGATGCGCCAGAGGCTCGAGGGTGGGGAGCCCGTTCACGGCCTCGTGATCCGTGCGGCTGAGCAGTTGGCCGGTCGTGGCCGGCGCGAGAACATCTGGGCCAGCCAACGGGGCGGGAGCTACCAAACGCTCGCGTTGGAGGACCGTTGGGACGGTGCGCTGCGCACGCCGGCCACGACCTTGCGTCTGGCGGTGGCCCTGGCCGAGGCGCTGCGCGCAGCAGGGGCCAAGGCCACCGTGAAGTGGCCAAACGACGTCTACCTAGGCGAAGGCAAGCTGCTAGGCATCCTCTGCGA
>JBIQMD010000482.1:0-1692 GCA_044463725.1 Truepera radiovictrix | reverse complement strand
GCTGGCAAGCCGACGACTCTCCCGAGCCGGGCACGCATGACGCCGGAGCCATGCTCCTCGCCCTCTGGGACACAGAAAAGCGCAACTCGCTGCGCATAGACATGTGGGTGAAGGAGTTGTCTGTGGACGACATGAACGATTTCTTCTTCCAAACCTTCCTCTCGATGGCCGATACTTACCGCAGAGCAACCAACGACGCCGGCTTGGCAAGCGAGATCAAGCTGTTCGCCCGCGACTTCGCGGATAAGGCCTCGCGCGCCGCCAGCGCGCAGGCGGGCGCAGCGCCACAGAGTTAGCCGCACACGCCAGCCGGCCCGTTCGTAAGGAGGGGTCGAGATGATCGTCGCGAACGCGAAACCCCCGCCGGGGCCCGGTAGGCTTGAGCTCGGGCGCACGCTGCCGAGCCTGCTCGATGAGGCGGCGCTGCAGCGCCCGAACCTGCAAGCCTTCAACGACCGGCTCTCGACCACGCCAGGCAAACCGGGTGGGCCTGGTCTGCCGTGGGCTACGGTGTCTAACGCCGAGTTCCAGCGCCGCGCACAGGCCATGGCCGCTGGCCTGCGCGGCATGGGCCTGGAGCGCGGCGACCGTGTGGCCCTCTTCACCCACTCAGACATGAGCTTCGTGTTGGCCGACTTCGCCTGCCTGATAGCCGGCTTGGTCGACGTGCCCATCTACCTCACGCACACGCAAGGCGCCATGCGCTTCATCCTCAGTCAGAGTGGCAGCGCCGCGGTGCTCGTGTCTGACGAGGCGCTGCTGCAGGAGATGCTCGTGGTCGCAGACGGCCTAGCGGGCGTGAAGCTGATCGCGGTAGCTAACGGCCAGCCGAGCGGCAGCAGCGAGGCTGGCCCCCTCGTCACCGATTACAGCACCATCGTGGCGCGCGGGGAGCAGGCGATGGCCAAGAACCCCGGCCTGATCGCGAGCTACGCTGCCGAGCAGCACGCTAGCGACGTTGCGACCATCATCTACACCTCCGGCACCACCGGCGCGCCCAAGGGGGTGATGCTCAGCCATGAGAACCTGTCGAGCAACGCCATCGGCGCCATCTCCGACCTACCCACTTACCTAGCAGGCGCGGAGGAGACGGTGCTTTCCTTCTTGCCGCTCAGCCACATCTTCGCGCGTACCCTCATGTACGCGAGCGTGTACTTCGGCTCGGCCGTTTACTTCGGCACCACCGATTCGGTGCGCGAAGACCTACTAGAGGTGAAGCCGACCTTCATGGCCGCGGTGCCGCGGGTGCTCGATAAGTCGTGGGAGCGCATGGAGGCCGTTGGCGGCGCGCTCACGGGCGTCAAGAAGGCGCTGTACGCGCGGGCACTCGGGTTCGCGGCCGAGTTCGACGTGCGCCATGAGCCGACGGGCCTAGCGGCGCTCCAGCGGGGCGTCCTCGACCGCCTCGTCTACTCCAAGTGGCGTGAGGCCCTCGGGGGGCGCCTGCGCACCATCATCGTGGGCGGCGCCGCGCTGCGCGGCGAGCTCGTCAACCGCCTGGGCGCGGCGCACATCGTCGTGCTGCAGGGTTACGGCCTTACCGAGACGAGCCCCGTCATCAGCTTCAACCGGCCTGGTCGCAACCGCCCCGGCACGGTGGGGGAGGCCATCCCGGGCGTCGAGATCGGCATCACCGATGAGGACGAGATCGTCACGCGCGGCCCGCACGTCATGCTCGGTTACTTCGCTCAA
>JBIQMD010000481.1:0-1693 GCA_044463725.1 Truepera radiovictrix | reverse complement strand
CAAGGACGGCCCGGCCCAGAAACTCGACCAGTCCGCGTTAGGGAACCAGCTCCCGAAAAGGAGTTGCGTGACTGGCTTAGTCTCGAACAGCCAGCGCTGCGGCGGGATGCCGACGAGGCCGAGGACTTGGTTCGCGAGGCGCTCCTCGCGCGGTGAGAACAAGTTGCGGAAGATGGCTGCGCCAGCCACGGCAGGCGTGATGTAAGGCAGGAAGTAGATCATGCGGAACAGCTCCTGGCCGCGGATCTTCTGGAACAGGAGCGTGGCGAGCACGAGCGCGAGGATGATCTGGACTGGCACCGACCCGAAGCCGTAATAGACGGTCCTTACGAGGCTCTTGAGGTAGACCTTGTTGCCAGCGTCGAGCATCATGCTCCACCCGAGCGCTATGGAGATGCCCGCGCCTAGCAGGACTACCGCCCCGAAGAGGCGGGCGATCGCCGGTGGGCGCGCCAGGTCGCGCTTGAAGGCGTCGGTCCACAGCCAGTGCGCTACGACGATGAGCACCAAGCCGCCGAAGAACGCAAGCGCACCCCACCAGTCCCCTAGCGTGGCGCGGTAATTGCTTAGTCCGATGAACGCGCCCTTGCGCACGCGCCAGGTGTGGAGGCTCATGTACACGGAGTAGACGATGGGGAAGAGCCCGAAGATGCCGATGAGCACAGTAGCCGGCAGTACGAACAGGTAGGCGGTCAACCACTCGCGGCGCTCGTACCGCAGTCCAGTCCGGCGCCGAGGCGGCTCGCTTGGCATTGCGCCACGGTACGCGGCCATTGTCAGGGGGTGGTCAACGGCTGAGTGAGTGGACCGGCCTCGGCTGCATTCACCACTCAACTATAGCGGACGACCTTCGCAGCCAACCCCCTGCTGAGGGCTACGTGAAGCACCAGGGCGCTGTTAGCATTGAGCCGTGTCGTCTCGCCGCTATCTCTTGGAAGTCCCTGCCGGCATCGAGGTCATCACGCGCGGTGAGCTCAAGCGCCTAGGGCTAACGCGCCTGCAGAGCGTGCCTGGCGGCTTTCGCCTGCCCGACGCGGCCGCCTTGGCGAAGGCCGGTTCGGCTCGTACGGTGGGCGCCGCCTACCTGTCGATCACCTTCGACGTTCCGCGGCCGAGGGGGCTGTTGGGCGACGCCGCCTTCCGTGAACTCGTGGCTGCCCTCAAGGAGGTCATGGCCGGGGCCAAGTTCAGTGGCTTGCGCCTCTCGGCGGCCGGGGCAGACTCGCCGACGCTCACACGCCTAGCCGGTGAACTCGCGAAGGCGACGGGCCTGCGCCTTGACCAGGAGGACGGCGAGCTCCTCGTGCGCCTCCGGCCGGACCCGGTTGGCGCCGGTTGGGAGGTGCTCGTGCGCCTCGCGCCGCGGCCGGCCTCAACGCGATCGTGGCGCGTGTGCAACCGCCCGGGTGGCCTGAACGCCTCCGTTGCCGCCGCCATGAACGAACTCGTCGGTCTAGGCCACCGGGACTCGTACCTCAACTTGATGTCCGGCTCGGGCACACTCCTCATCGAGAGGGCCTTGCGGGCGCCAGCCGCCCGCCTCGTCGGCTTCGACATCGACCCTGAGGCCGTGGCGTGCGCCACTGCCAACTCCAGGGAGGCGCGCGTATCCGGCCGGGTCGAATGGCTAGTTGGCGACGTGAAGGACGCGCAGTTCATGGCGCAGATCGGCGCGGCCGGCGGCTTTGACGCC
>JBIQMD010000480.1:0-1698 GCA_044463725.1 Truepera radiovictrix | reverse complement strand
TCACGCGCGCTCCCAACTGCGCCACGGCCCCAAGCAAGCGGTAGTGTAAGTTCTTCGCCTCAGGGGTGTCAAACAGCGGTGGCGTTTCGTGCGTCGCTCTAGCGGCCAGGTTGAATGGCGGCCTGCACTTGACGATACGATTGCCGGATATGCAGACGACGCGGGTTAAGGAGCGCAACTTCATGCTGGGGGTGTTCAACGGCGTGTTCGTGAACGCTGGCGACGCCTTCATGCACTCCGGTCTCGTCCTTGCCCCGTTCCTCGCCGTGCTGGGGGCACCGGCCGTGATCATCGGGCTCGTTCCGGCCATCAAGGTCGGTGGTTGGTACTTGCCGCAACTGCTCGTGGCCAACCGCATCTCGCCCGAGCCGATGAAGCTGCGCTTCTACCACTTCACCTCCACCGTGCGCTCCGTTGCCCTGATGTTGATGACGCTGGCCGTCTTCTTGGTCGGCGGCAACCAGCCCTCACTGGTGATCCTCATCGTGCTTGTCATGTTGACCGTCAACGCCGTCGCGGGTGGCATTGGTGGCGTGCCGTTCGCCGACGTTACGGCCAAGATCGTGCCGCATTCGCGGCTTGGGACCTTCTGGGCCATGCGCAACGCCATCGGCGGCGTGCTCGCCCTCGGGGCGGGCATCGTGCTGCGTTACATCCTCGCGTCAGACATGCGCTTTCCGAACAACTTCGGGTTGATCTTGCTGCTCGGCTCGCTGCTCTCGGCCCTTGCTTATGCCAGTTTCTCCCTCGTCAAGGAGCCGCCAGGCGTACCCGGCATGCGGCGGCCACTGGTCGGCATGCTGCGGGAGATTCCGGGCATTCTTCGCGTCGACGTCAAGTTGCGGCGCTTCCTGCGCGTGCGCTTCCTCGGCCTGGCCACGCTGCTCGCCGAGCCGTTCTACGCGGTGTACGCCATCACCGTCATGGGGGCACCAGACGCTGCGATTGGTACGTACGTGATCGCGGCGACCGCCGCCTCCGTGCTTGGCAACCTCGCCTTCGGGATGCTGTCCAACCGCGGATTGAACGTCACCGTCATGCAGATCGGCTACGCGTTGCTGCTAGGGGCGCCGCTCTGCGCCATGCTCATACAAGACTGGCGCTGGTTCTCGCTCGTCTTCGTTCTGTCCTCCGTTGGTAACGCTGGGGTCGGCATCGCGGCCGCGAACCTGCTCTACGCCATCGCACCGCTCCACGATAGGGCCCTGTACATCGGCCTCTCGAACTCGGTGCTCACCATCCCGAGCCTAGCGCCCGTAGTGGCGGGCGCCCTCCTCGTGTGGTTCAAGATGCCGACGATGTTCTTCGCCGCCGCGGCCTTAGCCGTGGTGACGCTGGCGCTATCGTTCCGCTTCGGTGCACTGCGCGAAGCTGACCGTGCGGCGCTCGGCAGGAGCCGCGAGCCGGAACTAGATGAAGGACCTGAAGCGGCCAGCGACGAGGCCTAAAGGCGCACGAACTCGTCGGTTGACAGCACGAACACGATGGCGCCGCCGACTGGCACTTCCATTGGTTGGCTGGCGAACACGCCTTCGAGCGCGTGAATTGGTGAACCTGCCGTAACTACCTTGGTGCGTTCGCGGCAGGTAGCGTGGATGACGTCTTTGGCCTCGATTACCTTGTGGTCCTCGACGCCGATCAGGACGGTGGTATTACCCTCTCGCAAGAACCCCCCGGTCGAGGCGAGCTTGGTGGACT
>JBIQMD010000479.1:0-1728 GCA_044463725.1 Truepera radiovictrix | reverse complement strand
CTCGGGTCTGCGGGCACGGACATGACCTTCTTCGACATGCCAAGAGCCGTTCGCGAACAGCGCGGCAACCGCAGCATCAGCCGCACCACGTTCCGCGTGAACGGCGAAGCTGGCCTGCGTTATTGGGAGGAGCGGCTCAACGAGCACGGCGTTAGCCACGGCGGCGTGATCATGCGCGACGAGCGCCTCCACCTCGACTTCGAAGACAAGGACGGCTTCGTGGCCAGCTTGGTGGACGACGGCGGCGTGGGCGACGCTCACCCGTGGGACCTCAGCCCAGTTCCGGCAGAACACCAGATCCGCGGCCTTGGGTACAGCGTCATGACGGTCCCGGAGCTTGGGCCCACCCACGACTTCCTCACGGGGGTCTTCAACTTGAAGGCGGACCGCACGTACCTTCACCCTGACGCTCCCGCAGACTCGGTGCACGTGTACCTAATGCAAGGTGAAGGACCGGCCGCCGAGGTGCACGTGGCCGTGAGGCCCGGCCTTGGGCGCGCGCGCTATGGCTCAGGCGGCGTACACCACGTAGCGCTGCGCGTACCCAACGACGAGCAGTACCACCTTTGGACGCAGCGGCTCGAAGAGACCGGCATGGCGTTCAGTGGCGAGGTAGACCGCTACTACTTCCGCAGCCTCTACATAAGGGAGCCGGGCGGCATCCTCTTCGAGCTTGCTACGGACGGCCCAGGCTTCAGCAGCGACGAACCCGTCGAGACCATGGGTCAAACGCTGGCCCTGCCACCGTTCCTCGAGCCGAACCGCGCGAGCATCGAACGGCAGCTCAAGCCGATCGGCGGCGGCGTTACCAGCCGAGCTGCGGCGCCAACTAGCGCCTGAAGGTAGCCGAGACCTCGCGGACTACGTCGAAAGCAGACGCATCGACGCGCTCGAAGCCGGTGACGAAGAAGAGCGTCTCCGTGAGGGCCTTGCCTTCCGGGCTGTCAGCGATGTCGATCATGCCCTGAGTAATCTGTTCGACGAGCTGAGGGTCCAGGCCCGTGCGCACGACTATGCCGTCGTTCGGGATGTAATCGGAGTAGCCGAGGATGCACACGACGTCCTTGACGTCCGGGTGCTCTGCCTCGATGGTCTCGCGGCCATCAGAGCCCGCGTTGCCACCGAAGGTGACCGCCACGTCGACGTCGCCATTGTAGACGGCGAGGGTGGCCGCGTCGTGCGAGCCGGCGAATATCGCGGTCATGTCCTTGTCAGGGTCTATGCCGTAGGTGTTCTTGAGCGTCACGTACGGGAACTGGTACCCGGAAGCAGAGCCAGGATCGACGAACGCGATGGTCTTTCCGCGTAGCTGCTCGAAGGTCGTAATGCCGCTATCGCAACGCACGTTGAACTGAGAACGGTACGAGGTGGCCCCCTCGCGCACCGAGGCGAGGATGACGGTGGCGCCGTAGTTGTCTATCGCCTGAACGATGGCTGCTGGACCCATGAGGCCGATGTCGACGCGCCCCGTACCGATGGCCTCCACGAGGCCGACATAGTCCGTGGCGATGAACGTCTCGACGGGGATACCCAGACGCTCGGCGAGCATGGCGACGATCGGCTCCAAGTTGTCGACGATGACGTCGGCCTCCCGGCTAGGGATGATGCCGAAGATGAGCTTGCTGGGAACTTCACCCTGCGCCCTGGCGTTGCCAAGCAAGAGCCCCGCGCCAACCACCAGGGCAATCACGGTAGAGAACAGTCGATTCATAAGGTCTCCTCCGACCT
>JBIQMD010000478.1:0-1741 GCA_044463725.1 Truepera radiovictrix | reverse complement strand
CTATGCGAAGGTGGCTGGCTCGAGAGCTGCGCAGCGCGCCGAGTGGCTTGATGAGGCGCGGTTGGCGGTTAGCGCCCTCTCTTCTGGCGACTAGCTGGGATATCAGCTCAGGAGAGTTCTTCGTTGCGGGCCGCTGCTATGCGGGCCACGCCAACCTCGATGCTGCCGACGAGAAAGTCGTTGAGGCTGACGTCGAGCGCTGCCGCCGTTATCGCAGCGCGGCGGTGCAGTTCCGGTGGGAGCCTGAGGAGGAGCTTGCCGGAGAACGGCTTGGCTGGCTCGATCCCGCGCGTTGCGCAGTCGAGCAGGTAGCCGTCGACTGTGGCGTGGAACTCGCGCTTCAGCTGAGCAACGCTGTTCGCCGTGAACACGAGCTCCTCGCGTAGGTCTATGACCTCGCCGCGCAGGCTGCCGTTGGCGTCATCGTAGATGACCTTGGCGGTGTAGCCCTTGTGGCGCATGGTGCCCGTGCGGGCCGGTTGCGCGGCCTGGTTGGCCCTCGCAGTCGGCCTGCTCGCCTGCTTGCGTGGGGGTGGCGTGCGGGGAGTGGCGGCGGCTCCGGCCGAGTTCGCTACCTTGCTAGCGCTGCGCGGTTTGCCGCTTGGGTTCGAGCTCATCTTCACGCCTCCATCGATGGTACTAGATAACAGTATCAGAACCTGCTGACCGTTGGCTTGGGTGTCGCGATCGAGCGGCGAACAAGCGGGCGCGGGCTCGCCGCGGATGGTCGTCGTTCGGCGACGGGCCTAACGTGCCACCTTCTGATGATATTACATAACGATACTGTGTGCAATCAGAGGGTTGTGGCGCGTGCTGGACGGGATCGCCACTTGGATGGTCGTTCTGCCGCGCCGCCCTCGAACGACGCGGTAACGCGGGAGCTGCTTGCGTCACAGCCCCCGATGCGCCAACCTTGAGCATGCTCACCCTCGACGCCACCCAAACGTCGGCACTCTTGCCGTACCCAGAGTTAGCGGAAGAGATCGGCCGCGTACTGCGCCTTGCGGCAGCTGGCGAGGTCCACGCACTCGAGCGCGGCACCACGCCGCTGCCTGGCGGCGGCACGTTCCTGTCGATGGCTGCAACCGACGCCGATGTTGCCATCGTCAAGGTCGGTAGCGTGCATCCACTTAACAGCCGACGCGGCCTGCCGACGGTGCAAGCGGTGGTCGTTGCCCTAAGCGCGGTGGACGGTACGCCTCGCGCCGTCCTCGACGGCACCACCGTCACCACCCGGCGGACTGCTGCTCTCTCCCTCTTGGCGGCGCGCCACCTCGGCGCAAGGGGAGACTCGACCGTGATCGTTGGGGCAGGCACCCAGGCGCATGGGCACCTGGACGCCATGCACCAGGGCCTAGGCTTGAAACGCGTGCGCGTCTACGCCCGCCGCCAAGCGCCAGGCGCGGCACTAGTCGCCAAGGCGCGGACGCTTGGTTTGGAAGCCGAGCTGCTTGAACCAACGGAGGGGGCGCTCCTCGAGGCGATCAGGAGCGCCGACCTGTTGATCACCACCACGAACGCCACGCGCTACGTCGTGCCACCAGCCGCAGCTTCACTGCTCATGCCTCACGCGACGGTGCTCGCCGTAGGTGCGTTCACTCCCACCATGGCCGAGTTGGCGCCGCAGGTCGTCGCGCGCTGCGAAGTGGTCGTCGACACGATGGCCGGCGCAGAGAGCGAGGCGGGCGACCTCATCCAGGCGGCGGCAGCGGGTGCATGGAGTTGGGATTCCGCCACCGAG
>JBIQMD010000477.1:0-1746 GCA_044463725.1 Truepera radiovictrix | reverse complement strand
CGCAAGCGTTCAATGCGTTCGTGCGCCGCGGCTGCTCAGTGCCCGCCACCGCCTGTGCGTTTGCGCACAAGCGAGTTAGCTAGTACAAAGCCTCACAAGCACGACCGAAACTGGAGTACCCCGAATGGCATACCGTTTTGAGACCCTACAGATCCACGCTGGCCAAGAGACCGTCGAAGCGACCACCAAGTCGCGCGCCGTGCCCATCTACCAGACGACCGCGTACAACTTCGATAGCGCCGAGCACGCAGGCAGGCTCTTCAACCTGCAGGAGTTCGGCAACATCTACACGCGCATCATGAACCCAACGAACGACGTGCTCGAGAAGCGCATCGCGGCCCTCGAAGGCGGCGTCGCCGCCCTAGCCACAGCCAGCGGCCACGCCGCCGAGTTCCTCGCGTTCACCATGGTCGCTGAGGCGGGCGACAACATCGTCGCCTCGCCCAACGTGTACGGCGGCACCAAGAACATGCTCAGCGTCACGCTGCCGCGCCTCGGCATCGAGGGGCGCTTCGTCGGTGGCGAGGACGACCCCGCCGACTACGCTCGCCTCATCGACGACAAGACCAAGGCCGTCTACCTCGAGACCATCCCGAACCCCAGCCTGCGCATTCCGGACATCAAGGCCATAGCCGAAGTGGCACACGCGCGCGGCGTTGCCGTCATCGTCGACAACACCGGCGGCATCGGCGGTTACCTCTACCGGCCAGGCGATCACGGCGCCGACGTCGTCGTGCACTCTGCAACGAAGTGGATCAACGGTCACGGCACGGCGCTCGGCGGCCTCATCGTAGACATGGGCTCGTTCGACTGGGGCAACGGTCGCTACCCGGGCTTCTCCGAACCTAGTCCCAGCTATCACGGGCTCGTGTTCTCCGAAGTGTTCGGCAAGGGCTCGCCGTTCGGCAACATCGCGTTCGCCATCCGCTCGCGCGTCGAGGGCCTCCGCGACCAAGGCCAGACCCTCGCTCCGCAGAACGCCTTCCTTCTCCTCCAGGGCCTAGAGACGCTGAGCTTACGCGCCGACCGGCACGTCGAGAACACCCGCAAGCTCGTTGAGTGGTTCGCGCAGCAGCCAGAGGTCGAGAGCGTCAACTATCCGGAGCTGCCCGGCCACCCGAGCTACGAGCGCGCGCTAGCCGACTTCCCTAAGGGCGCCGGCGCGTTCTTCACCTTCGACATCAAGGGCGGCCTAAAGGCCGGCCAGGCGTTCATCGACAACGTCGTGCTCGCCTCGCGCCTCGTTAACCTCGGCGACGCCAAGACCTCCGTCACCCACCCCGCAAGCACCACTCATTCGCAACTCGACGAGGCTGGCCTCATCGCCGCGGGCGTGGCCACCGGCCGCATCCGCGTCACCCCAGGACTGGAGCACATCGATGACCTCATCGAGGACTTCGCCCAAGCGTTGGCAGCAGCTCGCGGCCAGCGGTCGGCCGCCGCGGCGGACTGACGCTAGAAGCGGGGTGCGTGGGGTGAGCAGCGACAGCCGCGTCCTCGTTCACGAGACTTGGGGTGACCACGCCGCCCTGTTGGCCCGCGCAAGTACGGGCCAACAGGGGAGCGTCGGCCAGGTCAGGCAGCACGTCGTGGACGTGGCAACGCCAGAGCGGCCACTGCACTTGCAGCGCGGCGGCAGTCTCGAGCGCGTGGCCGTTGCCTACGAGGCGTACGGCGAGCTGAACTCGGCGGGCACCAACGCCATCCTCGTCACCCACGCCCTAACGGGCTCGGCCCACGCGGCCG
>JBIQMD010000476.1:0-1748 GCA_044463725.1 Truepera radiovictrix | reverse complement strand
CCAAGTCCGCGCTGGTCATGACGTCCGCTTCTGCGTTCACGTGCGCGCCAGGGTCGAAGGTGAAGAACGAGTAGCCGGCCGCCAGGCAGAGGTCGATGTCATCCTCTGTCTTGAGGTGATCGGCGTCCGCGCCAACCGGCCCGGTCCAACCGGCGAGGAAGGCGCCCCAGGTGGCGTCGTCGACGACTTCTTGGGGGTTGCGGCCGGTGCGAGCGTTCTCGCGCATGCTCTGCTGCGCGAAGATGGGGGCAACCCCCGTAGCGCCGGCGGCGCGCATGGCGTCGACGTGACCGGGCGTCGCCAACCCTAGCCGGTCGCCGAAGCCGGCGCTCGTCGCGAGGCCAAGCGGGCGGGGCGTGAGGGAAGGGAGCAGCTCGCGAAGGGTGCGAAGCGTTGCGGTGTTCGGCGCTGCGCGCACTATGGTTACGCCGGGGGCGGCGTGCCGCTCCCCCGCTAGCGACGCTAAGCGCTGATCGTCTGGCTGCGCCGCGATAGCGATGCGCTCGCTCTCGCCTTCGACCTCGGCCCAGAAGCGCAGGCCGTCGTGCCCGCGGGCGCTAGCTCGCACCGCCCCGCGGCCGTGCTCGTGCGCCGCGCGCGTGCTGGCAGTGTGGTCGTTCTGTTCGGCTTCGCTTCTCATGCGTTACTCCTCTGGGTGCGTGGGGACGGTAGCGGTCGTTGCGGCGTACGACGTGCGCGCGAACCTAAGGCGCACTCTCGCGGACGATCAGCTCGGGCTTGAACGTCACATCCGTTGGTTGGCCGCCCCGCTGCAACTCGAATATCGTCTGAGTGGCGAGGTGCCCCATTCGGTACTTCTCGATGCGCAGGGTGGTGAGCGGGGGCGAGATGAGGCTGGCGATGCGGATGTCGTCGCAGCCGATAACCCCGACGTCGTCAGGCACACGCAAGCCAGCGTGCTTGATGGCATTGATGGCGCCTAGCGCCCCGAGGTCGTTGTAAGCGACGAGGCCGTCGAACTCGTGCTTTGCGCTAGCTAGCAAGTGAGATACCGCTGCGTAGCCGGCTTCCTCCGTCGGTTCGCAGTTGAGCAGCAGGCCGCTGTCGACCGTCAGGCCCGCCGCCTTGGCCGCCGCTAGGAAGCCACTGCGCCTGTAGCCTGCGCTAGCTGAGCGGGTCGGCCCGCCTAAGTGCACGAGCCGCGTGCGGCCTGCGCTGACTAGGTGCTTGACGGCGATGTCGGCGCCAAGCGGGTCGTCCACCATGAGGCTGACTGCTGGCGCTGGGCCAGCGTGGCGGTTGATGAGCACGGCCGCCGAATGTGAGCCCAAGAGCTCGGCAAGCTCGTGGTCTGGGAGGCGGGGGGAACAGTGGATCACGCCGTCTACCCGGTGCCCAGCGAGGTTGCGCAGTGCGGCGCGTTCGCGGGCCGGGTCCTCGACGGCGTTGGCTAGCGCCACGGTGTAGCCCGCTTCCCAGGCGGCGTCCTCCGCGCCGCGCACGATCTCTGGGAAGAACGGGTTGGTTATGTCCGGCACGACGATGCCGATGGTGCGGGTGCGGCCCTGGGTGAGGGAGCGTGCGAGCTGGTTGGGCTGGTAGCCAAGTTCGGTTATGGCGCGGCGCACGCGTTCGCGAGTCTCCTCGCTAACACGACCGTTGCCGTTCACGACGCGCGAAACCGTCATGGAAGACACGCCGGCCGCGCGCGCGACGTCGGCGTTGGTCACGCGCTGCGACTGCACCGTACCGGCATAGACCCGTACTCGTCCCACACTCTTCATCGC
>JBIQMD010000475.1:0-1760 GCA_044463725.1 Truepera radiovictrix | reverse complement strand
GCTCGGCAGCGACTTCTCGGCCGTGCTCGGCAACTACGTGCTACGTGGCGAGGCCGCCTATACCTTCGCAGACGACCCGGACGGCACAGACCCGGCGGTAGGCAACGACACCTTCGCGACCGTCCTAGGGGTAGAGACGAACATCGCAGGCGGACCGTTCGTCGCCCTGCAGGGCGCGTACCAACGCACAGCACCGGACGCAGGCACGGACCCGACGCATTCGCTCTCCACCGTCTTGTCGGCCACCTTCGACCCCGACAACCGCACGGGCCTCGACGTCTCGTGGCTGCACGAGTGGCTCGACGGTAGCGGCGTCGTCAGGCCATCCCTCAGTTACTCGTTCGCGGACGGCCTGACGGGCACGGCGGCGGCCACCATCTTCTACGGCCCAGACGGGAGCACGTATGGCGCATGGAAAGACAACACCGAACTCCGCATCGGCCTCGAGTTCGCGTTCTGAATCCAACCTTAAGGGCCGTCTAGCGTGCGGCGCGGCGCTGCTAGCCACCTGCGCGCTGTTGCTAGCGCCGACCGCACTGGCTCAGACCCCAGCCGCGCTCGGCGACCGCGGCGATTACGCCGCCGCGTGGGAGAAGGCAAGCCCAGTGCAGACGGCCGCCATGCAGACGACCGCAGCACGGGCGGCCTCCGACGAGGTCGTTTACCACCTCGCCATCCAAGGCGCCCCGCTGGCCGAGGAGCTGACGTGGCTTGACCGCGCCGTAACGGCTGGGGAGGCGGCAGTGAGGCTAGACCCCAGCTCTGCTGCGGCCCTCGTCCAACTCGCGCGCGCCAAGGGCGAAATCGCGCGCCGCTCGGGTGTCCTGCAGAACCTGGGCGTTGCGCCCGAACTCAAGGCGCTCTTCGACAAGGCACTCCAGCTCGACCCAACCAACGCAGACGCGTTGGTGGGGCTCGCCATGTGGCACCTCGAGCTGGTCGAGAACGGCGTCGGTTGGTTGTACGGCGGCCGCAAGGAAGCCATCGAACCACTCCTGGTCAAGGGCATCGCCGCCGCACCGCAGCAAGTCAACCTGCGCGTCGAGTACGCCAGGGCACTGATCGCGTTAGGAAAGCCAGCCGAAGCGCGGGTCCAGTTGGAGGTAGCGCTGAGCCTCCCAACTGCCCGCGCTTCCGACGAGGTTGAGAAGCAAGATGCCACCGCCATGCTGCAAGGACTAGGCACCTAGGGACTGCGGTGTAGAATTCGCCTACCCGTCATCCCCGCCGGGCCAACAGTCTCGCTCTCACCTTGGAGGCAGCATGCGGTTCAAGCAGTTGGCAGCCCTAATGGTTGCGCTCATAGTCGCTCTTTCGCTGGCGGTGGGCGCCGCCCAGTCGGCTAGGCAGACCACCCTCGTCATCGGCGGGGACTGGACCGACCTTCTCACCATCGACCCTGGCGTCAGTTACGAGTTCTCTGGCACCGTGGTCATCGACAACATCTACGAGCGCCTCGTGAAGTTCGACGGCGCTGACCTCTCCAAGGTCGTGCCAGGCCTCGCCGAGAGCTGGGAGATCGCAGAGCAGGGCGGTGGCGGCACGAGCATCACCTTCCACCTCAAAGACGCCAACTTCTCGACGGGCCGGCCAGTCAAGTCGTCCGACGTGGTGTTCTCGTTCGAGCGCGCCATCCAGATCGGTGGGCCGTCGTCGTTCCTCTTCACGGACGTGGCTGGCATGGACATCGGCTCGACCGTTGCGCTCGACGACAAGACCGTCCGCCTCGACCTGCCGGCCAGCATCAACCCGAGCATCGT
>JBIQMD010000474.1:0-1768 GCA_044463725.1 Truepera radiovictrix | reverse complement strand
CGCGCCGCCAGGCGATGGCGTCAGGCAGATCGGAAGCCATCGCCTTGCGGAAGACGTGCTTCGTCCAACCCTCCCGCAGCTTCAGGGAGGGGTCTAGCGGGAGGAGCTTCTCGACGAGGCGGTAGTCGAGGAACGGTAGCCTCACCTCGCGGCCGTGCGCCATGGACATGCGATCCTCGTAATGCGTTAGTTGCGGGACGCTGAGGGACGTGAGGTCCAGCGCCTGCCGCTCCTGGATCGTCATGTTCTTGCCGAGCCCGACAGGCACGTCGTGCACCGAAGCGAGTGCCGCGCCGAAGTCGGACCCAGCCACGTTCCTAACCCCGGGCAGGTAGCGCCGCGCTTCGGCGAGGTTGAACTGCCTCACCAGCGTGCCTTGGCGCATGGCCGCGCCAGCCTGGCGGATGGCGGCGAGCGGACGTCGCGCCCGCACGAGCGCCTGTAGCTGGAAGCCGACGTACTTCTTGTAACCGCAGAGGAGTTCGTCCGCCCCCTGGCCACTCAGCACGACCTTCACGCCGATCGAGCTGGCGGCCTGCATGAGCAGGTAGTGCGCTACGGACGAGAAGCTGCCTACCGGTTCGTCGTGGTGCCACGTGACTTTCCCGAGCAGGTCGAAGGCCTCTTGTGCGCCTAGGTCGACCGAGACCTTGTGGGTTTCACGCCCGAGGTGGTGCGCCATGACGTCCGCGTGACGCGACTCGTCGAAGCGCGCGTCCACACTGACGGCCGACAGCAGGGCAACGTCGACACCAGGCTGAGCCGCGGCAGCGGCTGCGATGGCGCCTGAGTCGACTCCGCCAGACAAGAGGACTCCAACCGGCACGTCCGCGCGTAGCCGCAAACGCACGGCGTCGAAGAACAGCTCGCGGATCTCGGCCTGCAACTGCTCGTCTGGCACGCGCTCTGCGCCTTCGCGGCTTGGCGCCGTCCAGTAGCGCTTCACCTCGACCCGCAGGTGCTCGGCGCGCAGATCGATGCTCGCGTAGCACCCGCCGGGCAGGCTGACGATGTCCTGGAAGAACGTGGCTGGCGACTGGTCGATGAGAGCCTGCTGCAAGTACGCTCCGACGGTCTCGAGGTTGAGGGCGCGGCGCCGCGGGTCCATGGCGAGCAGCGCCTTGATCTCCGAGGAGAACGCAACGCGGTCGCCTGTGACGTCGAGGTAGAGCGGTTTGATGCCCATGCGGTCGCGGGCCAGCACGAGCCTGCCCTCGCGCAAGTCGAGCCACGCCAACGCCCACATGCCGTTGAAGGCGTTCAGGGCGCGTTCTACCCCCCAGAGGCGCAGGGCCGTCGCCACTACTTCCGTGTCCGAGTCGCTGCGGAAGGTCGCGCCCTGCGCGGCTAGGCGCTCACGCAACTCGACGTAGTCGAAGACCTCGCCGTTGTAGACGAGCACGTCGTCGCTGGTAGCGCTAACCATCGGCTGCGCGGCCCTGTCACTCAAGTCGATGATGGCCAGCCGTTGATGACCTAGACCGACCCACCAGTCACCAACGGCGTTCACTGCCTGGCCGGCGCCGTCAGGGCCACGGTGTGCTTGCGCTACTTCAGCCACGGCCAGCCGCTCCGCTACGGCGCCACGAGGCATCACGCGCCGCCCCACGACGATCCCGTCAATGCCGCACATTGCCTGCTCCTCTAGCGTCCAATGCCCTGCGCCACGCGTTCAAGTAACTGGAGATGGCGCTGTCGAGCGAGTAGTGCTGCAGGGCCCACGACTGGCCACTGCGAGCCGTTGCCTCCCGTAGATGCGGCTGCCGCA
>JBIQMD010000473.1:0-1776 GCA_044463725.1 Truepera radiovictrix | reverse complement strand
GCGGAGATCGCGTTCATCGTGGCCGATGCCTATCAGGGCAGGGGGATCGGCACGCGCCTACTCGCCGAGTTGTTGGCGCGGCTGCGCGCCGCGGGCGCCACGCGCTTCAAGTTGGGTAGCGACGCCAACCACCTCCTTCCTGGGCCGCCGCAAGAGTCCTCAGCCGCGCTGTGGCTGCTAGCTCGCCGCGCGGGTGCGCGTTTCACGGCGGCGGAGCACGACCTCCACATCGACCTGCGCCGCCCGCTACCGCCTGCGCCGCTTGCGCCCGGCTGGCGGGTACGCAGCGATGACCCGGACGGCGCCATGCGCTTCGTTGCCCGCGCGTTCCCTGGTCGCTGGACTCACGAACTGGAGGCTTACATCGACGCCGGCGGCACCGTCCTAACCATAGCTAGGGAAGCGGACACCGCCGCCGGAGACTCGGCAGAAGCCTATGGGTTCTGCGCGATCTTCCAGGGCGAGGAGTCCCTGCTTGGCCCCAGCCTCTACTGGCGCCGCGCGGTTACCAGCGATATCGGTCCGGTGCGCGTGGCAGGAATGGGACCGTTAGGGGTCTCGGACGAGGTGCGCGGCACAGGCCTTGGGCTGGCCATCGTGCGCGCAGGCGCGGAGTGGCTGCAGGAGCGCGGCGCCACCGACTTGCTGATCAACTGGACGACGCTAACGACCTTCTACGGCAAGCTCGGCGCCCGCGTGTGGCGCACATACCAGCGCGCGGAGGGGGACTTATGAGCGTCGGTGACGAGAAGGCGCGGCCCCAGGCCGTCGACGCCCCCGCCGCCACCGAGGCCGCCGCAGCCGACTACTCGGGCCTCGATGCCTGGCCGGCCGCCGACATCCTCAGGGCCATCACGGAATCGAACCACCGCGCAGTCGAGGCCGTCGAGCGAGCGCTCCCTGAGCTCGAGCGCGCGGTCGCCGGGGTGGAGGAGCGCCTGCGGCGGGGTGGACGCCTCATCTACGCCGGCGCAGGAACGTCCGGCCGTCTTGGCCTGCAGGACGCGGCAGAACTCGCCCCGACCTTCGGCTTCGATCACGCCACCACCCTCTTGGCTGGCGGGAGTTCGGCGCAGAGCCGCGCGCAAGAAGGCGCAGAGGACGACGTGCTCGCGGCCGCAGAGGACGTTGCCGCCATCGGGATTGGCGAGCTAGACGCGCTTGTTGGGGTGGCGGCCAGCGGCGCTACTCCCTACACCATCGCAGCGGTGCAGCGTGCCCGGGCGTTGGGCGCCTTCACGGTAGGCATCGCCAACAACCCGGGCACCCCGCTCCTCACTGCTGGGGAGGTCGGCGTGCTGTTGGAGACGGGCCCCGAAGTGCTTGCCGGCAGCACGCGCCTAGCGGCTGGCACGGCGCAGAAGGTCGCGCTCAACGCCCTCTCGACCACGGTGCTCGTTCGCCTTGGCGGCGCTTACGAGAACCTCATGGTCGGCATGCGCCCCGTCAATGCCAAGCTGCGCGTGAGGGCCGTGAAGATCGTGGCGCAAGGCGCGCAAGTGGACGAGGCCGCGGCTTCTACTGCGCTGGAGGCATGTGGAGGCAACATCCGCTGCGCCATCGTCGCGGCCAAGGCAGGCGTGAGCGCGGAGCGTGCACGCGCGGCGTTGACCGACCATGCTGACAACGTGCGCCTTGCGCTTAGGAGTCTAGGGGCAGAGTAGGACGCGGAGGTTCGGCGTCAGTCGATGGCGGCCTGGATCGCAGCCAGCGCCGGGTCTAGCGCCACCCCGAGCCCCTCGAGCCTCGCGGTCGGAACACCGGCTGAATCTAGGA
>JBIQMD010000472.1:0-1778 GCA_044463725.1 Truepera radiovictrix | reverse complement strand
GCGGCGTTGGCGGCAGTCGCGGCACTGGCGGCAGTCGCGGCGTTGGCCGCGGTCGCGGCGTTGGCCGCGGCATCGGTTCTGGTGCGGCGTTGGTCGCCGGCGTCTGTGTTGACGACGCGCGGCAGCTGGTTCCGGCGCCCGCGTTCCGCCGCCGGCGCCTGAGATTCTTGCCGCTCGACCACGACTTGCGGGCGCAGCCACGGTTGCTCGGCTGCCTCGCGCATGGGTTGGGCGCTCGGCTCCTTACGGCCGCCGCGGCCCTCGCGCCGGTCAGCTAGCTGCCTAGCGGCGGCACGTTCAACCCTCGGAGTTGGCGTCGCCTGCTGCGCGGTTTGTGGTGCCGCACGCGCCGATCGAGGTTGACGCGCAGGCTCGTCAGCGTCAACGGGACCGCGGCGTTTGGTGCCAAGGCTGATCGCCGCCCAAGCCGTCAATGACAGGGCGAGGAGGATGAAGAAGAGCAGAAGGACCAGAACGGCGAGTGCGTTCACTCCCCGAGAATAGTCCGTATCGAGCCAACTAGCAAAGGACGAGGAACGGCAGGGGTCACTCGACCTTTGCGGCTAGCAGGTCGCACAGCATGGTTGCGTCAACGTTGCCACCAGAGGCGACCACGACGGTGGGGCCGGGCAGCAGCGTGATGCCGTCGACCGTTCCTTCAGAGAGCAGCCGCCGCAGTGCCGCTAGTGAGATGGCGCCGGTAGGCTCGACCACGAGGCGGGACTTCGACGCGTAGAAGCGGACGGCGTCTGCGATCTCGGCCTCGCTAACGGTTACTACGCGAGCCAAGTAACGCGAGAGCATGGTGAAGTTCAACCGCCCGATGCTCTGGCTGCGCACGCCGTCTGCGATGGTCCTCGCGACCTTGTCTGCCTCCCAGGTTCGGAGCTCACCCGCACTGAGGGAGTCCTTGGCGTCTGCCGCCAGCTCGGGCTCTACCCCGATGACTTGCGCGCCCGGAAGCAGCGACTTGATGGCCAAGGAAACGCCAGAAGCCAACCCTCCGCCGCCGATCGGCACCAACACGTTGCGTACTGATGGCAGGTCCGCCGCGATCTCCAGCCCGACCGTGCCTTGCCCAGCGACGATCCAGGGGTGGTCGAACGGTGGCACTTGCGTCGCGCCCTCGCGCTCAGCGATCTCGTGGACGGCGGCCTCGCGGCCAGCCTGCGTGTTCTCGCTCCGCACGACGGTGGCGCCGAGCGCCTTGGTGTTCGCCACCTTGATGGCCGGCGCGCCCTCCGGGATGACGATCGTCGCCTTGACGCCGAAGCGCTTGGCTGCGGCCGCTACGCCTTGCGCGTGGTTGCCGCTCGAGTGCGCGACCACGCCCTTCGCGCGCACCTCTTCAGGGAGGGAGGCGAGGAAGTTCGTTGCGCCCCGGATCTTGAACGAGCCGATGGCCTGGAGGTTCTCAGGCTTGACGTAAACGGGAAAGGCGCTGTTCGGGACGTCAAGCGGCAACAGGGGAGTGTGCAGCACGGAGTCCTTGATGCGCTCCTGCGCAGCCCTAACGTCATCGAGTTGCGGCTCACCTAACGAGACGGTCTCCACGCTATCGGTCATGCCACCTGTCTACCACGACCCCGCACACTGCGTTAGTGGCCACGTACCGAGAGGAACGCCTCGACTGCCTTCTTGCTCGGCAGGGCGGGGATGGCACCGAATTGCGTCGTCGCAAGCGCGCCGCAAGCGTTGGCTCGCAGTAGCACGGCGCGCAGCGCGGCAGGCTCGCCAAGGGCCTCTCGCTCGGCGAGGATGCCTGCCAGGAGACCAGC
>JBIQMD010000471.1:0-1798 GCA_044463725.1 Truepera radiovictrix | reverse complement strand
GAGCGCCGGAAGGCCCGTACTACCGTTTCTGGGAAGTCAGGGTCCTGCGCGTGATCGGCGTTGCCTGCGGCCTGCACGGTGTCGAGCGAGTGCCACTGCGCGTTGGCCTGGCGCGCCCAGACCTCGTGAGCCGACCAGCGGTCCTTCGGGCGCAGCTCGCCGTTGGAGCTTCTGGCTGGCACGCCGCCCTTGATGCGCACTCGCGTAACGCTCCGCGTTTGCGCGAACTGGCCAGAGGTCGGTACTGACTGGCCCTGAGTTGGTGCGGGCGCCGCCTGCTCCTTGCGCAAGGCTGCGGCCTGGGCTACGCCCCGGTCGACCGCATCGGTCCAATCGGAAGCCCTACGCTTCGGCGTCTCGCCAGCGGTGCCAGTAGCGCCCTCGGCGACCTGCTGCCTCGGCGCCTTGTCGGCCTCGGCCGGTGCGCGTCGTTGCGCCCGGCTAGCATTAGGTGCATGCGCCTGGCGGTCGCGGCGGAGCGCAGCTATGCGCAACTCACCGTCCTCGAACGTGAACTCAAGCCGATCGTTGGCGCGCAGCCCGTGCAGGGCGAAGTAAACATCCAAGCCCGTAAGCGTGCGCGGGGCCAGCAGCTCGAGGGAGACCTCTCCCCCATCGCTGCGCGCGACTACCGTGCCGACGTTGAAGTGAGCAAGCAGCTTCGGCGGCAGTTGCACTGATCCGCTCTTGACGCACCAGCTGGTCAAGTCAAGAACGTGAGTGGAAGCCGCCCGCGACACCGCCGCAGGCGGGTTGACGTGGTTATGCAGGTTATCCTCGGCGGCCATGCGTACACTCTGCCACAATCGGCGGGGCGTGTGGGCAACTTAGCTCGTCCTGAACGGGTTGAACGAGTAGTGTCTAGACACATTTGCGGCTCATGAGCATTATCCGCCTTTGGGGGTCGAGGCAGTAATTGCGTGCTGCACGACATTTCTCGACGCACAGGGCGCCATGAGTGCTGGCGGCGCCTGCCATGAGTCCGTCCATGAAGTTCGCCGCTAGCAACGGTGTAACCTGTCTGCTCCCGCCGCTGGCGCTGCGGGACCTCTTGGAGATCCCGCGACATGACGAACCGCCACGCTGCCGCCATCCCGTTCATCCTTGTAACCCTGCTCATCGATGTCCTTGGCATCGGACTGCTCATTCCCGTACTGCCCGAGCTCGTCACGGAGTTGGCCGGGGGCAGCCTGAGCACGGGGTCCGCGTACTACGGGTGGTTCATCGCCGTGTACGCCGCCATGCAGTTCGTCTTCGCTCCCGTGCTCGGCGGCTTGGCCGACCGCTTCGGACGCAGACCGGTTCTGCTTCTCTCGCTCTTCGGCTCCGCTGCCGACTACCTCGTGATGGCGCTAGCGCCGAACCTCGTGATCCTCTTCATCGGCCGCGTCGTCTCCGGCATCACTGGGGCCAACATCACGGCCGCCAACGCCTACATCGCGGACGTTAGCTCGCCAGCCGAGCGCGCGAAGAACTTCGGGCTGGTCGGTGCAACGTTCGGGGTGGGCTTCATCGTCGGGCCCGCCCTTGGCGGGATCCTGGCCGGGATCGGGATCAGGGCGCCGTTCTACGCCGCGGCTGGCCTCGCCCTCCTCAACTGGTTGTACGGCTACTTCATCCTGCCCGAGTCACTCGCGCCGGAGAACCGTCGCCCATTCTCGTGGGGCCGCGCCAACCCGCTCGGCTCGCTCAGGTCGATTGGGCGCCACCTACTCGTGCGCGACTTGACCTTCACATACGTCTGCATCGGTATCGCGCACAACGCTATGGTCGCGACTTGGGTGCTGTTCACGACCTA
>JBIQMD010000470.1:0-1803 GCA_044463725.1 Truepera radiovictrix | reverse complement strand
GTCTTGCGTCCGAGTTTCCCCGCCCGCACTAGTTGGCGCACGAGGGGCGCTACGCGGAACTTCGGGTCGCCGAACTCGGCTACCAACGACTCGGCGGCCGCCAAGCAGACGTCGAGTCCGACTAGGTCGGCAAGCGCGAGTGGGCCGATGGGCATGTTGGCGCCGAGTTTCATGGCCTTGTCGATGTCTTCTGCGCTGGCCACTCCCTCTGAGAGGGCGTGGACGGCGTCGTTGATGTACGGGACGAGGAGGCGGTTGACGATGAAGCCCGGCTTGTCCTCGCACACGATGGGCGTCTTGCCGATGCCTTCGGCGAAGGCACGCGCTTGCTCGACGGTCTCCTCGCTCGAGCGGAGGCCGCGCACGACTTCGACGAGAGCCATGACGGGCACGGGGTTGAAGAAGTGCATGCCGCAGAAGCGCTCCGGCCGCCCGCTGAACTCGGCGATGGCGGTGACCGAGAGGCTCGAGGTGTTGGACGCGAGCAGTGCTCCCTCTGAGGTGACCGCCGCGAGCTGACCCCAAACCTCGCGCTTGACCTCGAGCGATTCGAACACGGCCTCGATGACTACGCCAGCTCCCTCCAAGCCGCTGATACCGTGGCGGATGGTGACGCGCTTGAGGGCGTCTTCGGCGGCCTCCTGGCTGATGGTCTCCTTCTTCGCCATCCGCGCGAGGCTGTTGCTCATGGTGCCTTCTGCGCGCTTGAGTGCCTCGTGGCTGGTGTCGAGGAGCGTGACCTCGTGCCCGGCCAATGCGCAGGTCTGCGCGATGCCGGACCCCATGGTGCCCGCCCCGATGACCGCTACCTTCATGGCTATCTCCTCTCGGTCCGCACTAATTATCGTCCTGGAGGCTGACACTGGCGTTCAGGGTCGCCTCGATCATGTCTAGCACGGCGTCGTCCAAGACCTTCGGTTCGACGAAGGCGGCGTCGCCGATGCGGTTGCTTGCAACGAGCATGCAGCCAGTTCGCACTTGGCGCAGTTTGCCGAGGAGGAAGAGGGCGGACGCCTCCATCTCGAGGGCGAGCACGCCCTTGGCCGCCAGCGCGGGCACGGACGCGGGTGAGGAAGCGTAGAACGCGTCCTCCGTTTGGATGAGGCCAACGTGGGTGTTGGGGCGCAGACGCCTCGAGGCCGCCACTAGCGCCGACGTGACGTCGAAGTCCGGAACGGCGGTGTACGGCTCGGCGCCTAGGTACTGGCGCGTCGTTCCTTCGTTGGCGACGCTACCGCTGGCGACGATCAGGTCGCCTGGCACGATGCCGTCAGCGACCACGCCGCTAGTGCCAATGCGCACGAGAGTCTTTGCGCCGAGACGCACGAGCTCCTCGACCACTATTGCCAAGCTGGGGCAACCCATGCCGGTTGTCTGAACGCTGACGCGCACACCCTTGTAGGTGCCCGTGTAGCCGTACAGGTGACGGTAGGAGTTGTAGAGTTCGGCTCCCGCGAGGAAGCGCTCCGCCACCAGGGTGGCGCGGTCGGGGTCTCCGGGTAGCAACACGATGGGGGCGACCACCCCGGCAGGCGCGCGCACATGTAGTTGAGTCATCGCCACCAGGATAGCAAGCCTGGCTTATGAACAGCCGCACGTCACGGCGCAGACGCGGGTGCTAGAGTGCCGCCGATGACGGACCTAGAGGACATTCTCGCCCGGCTCTGGGCGCAGCTCCCCGGCTGCCGCGTCGTGGCCGTCGTGGGCATGGACGGGCTCCTCGTCGAGCGCCACCCAGTGGATGGCCAAGCGGCCGAGCTCCGCTCCGCGCCAGACGCAGACGAGCTCGAGCACGTCGCGGCG
>JBIQMD010000469.1:0-1811 GCA_044463725.1 Truepera radiovictrix | reverse complement strand
AACAGTTGGCCGCCGGTGACGCCAGCTTGCTAACGGCCTACCAGACCGCGTACTTCACTTTCACTTTCGTGTCTTACGCACCGACCGTCGCCGGGCAGCTCATCGAGCTCGGCATCTCTTCAGAGGTCGTTGGCATCACCGCGCAACTCCTGCCAGAGACCATCAATAGGCTCGCGGCGCTCGATCGCAGCGGCAGCTACAGCCTCGTCGCGGAGGCGCAGGGCGTCAACGTCGCGCTGAACCTCCTCGCACAGTTCACTCCACTCGACCTCAGGCAGCTGCCCGTGTTCACGGACCTCTCCGCGCCAGCCGACATCCTCGCGGCCAAGTCAGACCTCTACATCCACACTTTCAGCGCCGGCCCGCAACTAGATGCCGTGGGAATCCCGCAGGGCAAGCGGCTGCCGCTCGCCTTCAGCCTCAGTGACGAGGCCCGCCACCGCCTGCGCCGCCTCCTCGACGTGACGGGCCAGGCGTCCCGCGCGAGTAACGTGCCTGACGTCTTCTTGGACGCCTGACGACAACCAGTTTCGAGCCTTACCCCCCGGAGGCGCTATGACCGTCCACAGGAACTACGTGGCTGGCGAGTGGCAGGCAGCCACTGCCACACGTGTCAACGAGAACCCATCCGACCTAGACTCACCCGTTGGCGTCTACGCTCAGGGCAGCGCCGCGGACGTGAGCGCCGCCGTCGAGGCCGCGCGCGCCGCACTGCCGGCCTGGGCTTGCGCCAGCGCGGCTGCCCGCGCGCGCGTCTTGCAGGCGGCGGCCGACGAGCTCTACTCCAGGCGCGAGGAACTAGGCGAGCTCTTGTCGCGCGAGGAGGGCAAGACGCGTGCTGAAGGCGTAGGCGAAGTGGCGCGGGCGGCAGACATCTTCCGCTTCTACGCTGGCGAGGTCTACCGCGCCGTCGGCGAGCTCTTGCCGAGCGCCCGCCAAGGCGTGAGCATCGAGGTGCGTCGCCAGCCCGTCGGGGTCGTTGGCGTGATAACGCCTTGGAACTTCCCGATCGCCATCCCGGCATGGAAGATAGCGCCAGCTTTGGCCTACGGCAACGCCGTCGTATTCAAGCCAGCCGAGCTGGTGCCGGGCAGCGCTTGGGAGCTAGCCGCCATCCTCGACCGCGCAGGCGTGCCAGCCGGGGTCTTCAACTTGGTCATGGGCCGCGGCAGCGAAGTCGGCGAGGCCCTTATCACCCACCCCGACGTGAACGCCATCAGCTTCACGGGTTCGCTAGGGGTTGGACGGCGGGTGGCCGCGGCGGCGGCCGCGCGCCTCGCGCGCGTCCAGCTCGAGCTTGGCGGCAAGAACCCGGTCGTGGTGTTAGACGACGCCGACCTCGACCTTGCCGTCGAGCACGTGGTGAACGGCGCTTTCGCCTCCACGGGGCAGCGTTGCACTGCCTCCAGCCGCATCATCGTCACGGCTGGCGTCCACGACCGCTTCGTGGAGCGTCTGGCGCAACGGACTAGGGCATTACGCGTCGGACACGCGCTCAGCGCTACCAGCGACCTTGGCCCCGTGGTGGACGCAACGCAGTTGCGCCACAACCTCGACTACCTTGACCTCGGCAAACTCGAGGGCGCAACGCAACTCGTGGCGGGTGAGCTCGTTGAGCGCGCGACGCGCGGGCACTTCCTCACTCCTACCCTGTTCGTCGACTCAACCGCGGACATGCGCATCAACCGCGAGGAGATCTTCGGGCCGATAGCTGCGGTCATCCGTGTTGCCGACTATGACGAGGCTCTTGCCACCGCCAACGACAGCGAGTTCGGGCTGGCAGCGGCCATCATGACGACGTCCCTGAAGCA
>JBIQMD010000468.1:0-1813 GCA_044463725.1 Truepera radiovictrix | reverse complement strand
TACGTGAGGCGCGCAGGGTGCACGGACGTGCCGCCTGCGCGCGCGGCCTTGACGGCCGCGTTCTCGGCCGGCAGGCCGAACGCGTCGTAACCCATGGGGAAGAGGACGTTGAAGCCGCGCATGCGCTTGTAGCGCGCGGCGGCGTCCGCTGGCGCCTCGGCGTACCAGTGACCTATGTGCAGGTCGCCAGACGGGTAGGGGTACATGGTGAGGAAGTAGTACTTCGGTCGGCTGTCGTCGTGCAGATCGACCTCGTAGAGGCCCTCCTCGCGCCAGCGCTGCTGCCACTTCTTCTCGACGTTCTCAGGTGAATAGCGCTCGGCGTGCCCCGCGGGGCTGGCGCTGCCAATGGTCTCGGTCATGGTTTCTCCAGTATAGGTCGGGGTTCGCGCCAATCGGCCGCAGGTCATCCGTTAGAAGTAGAGTCAGGTCCGGCTACAAAACTCGACCCCGGCATCCGGGCCGGGGTCGACGCGCGCGAGGCCATGCCAGTTCACCTCGGCGGCGCGTCGGGCCGTAGCGCTAGTCGCTCAGTTGCTGCCTTGCGCGCTGGCACCTTGCTCATGCGGGAATGGTAGGCGCTACGCGCTGCGCTGTCAACGGCCGTACGGGCAGATAGCGTTGGCCTGGCAGCGCTCTCTGGCACCCCAAGTGGAGTTGGGGTACTGGTAGTCTTCTGACAGCGTCAGGCGACCTGTCAGCCGGCGCCGTACGACCGCAGTTCAGGGTCTAGGCCACCGGCGCAGGATCAACCCGCTAACTAGAATCAAGCGCGATGAGAGTTGGTAGCCGTGAAGACAGTGATCATTGGCGGCGGCACGATCGGGCTGCTTAGCGCCTACGAGTTGCGCCGCAGGGGGCGAGACGTCGTCGTCGTCGACAGGGGCGAGTTCGGCGCGGCCGCGTCCCACGGCAACGCCGGGTGGATAACGCCGTCCCTCTCCGGGCCAGTGCCAGCGCCAGGCGTCGTCTCCGAATCGATCAGGTGGATGCTCAAGCCAGACAGCCCGCTGTTCATCAGCCCGGCCGCCGTTCCGAGCATGGTCGGCTGGCTCTTCTCGTTCTGGCGCCACTGCAATGCCAAGGCGTACCAGGCGGGCTTCAACGCGCTGGCAGAGTTGAACCAGAGAACCATGTCCGACTACGAGGCGCTGCAGGCGGCCGGGCTGGACTTCGGGCTGCACAAGAACGGCCTCCTATTCGTGAGCTTGGACGACAAGCACCTCGACCAACTCTTCGCGGAGTTCGAGGATCTAGCTGGCTACGGCCTCGGCGAGCCGCTAAGGTTCGACCGCGACGCGACGCTGCAGCGCGAACCTTCACTGCGGCCCGTGGTTGCTGGCTCGGTGCTGATGCCAGAAGAGCGCCACGTGCAACCAGACGAGCTCAACAGGGCGGCCGTTGCCTGGCTGCGCGCTCATGACGTCGAGCTGCGTAGCGGCAGCACCGTGACTGGCTTCCGAGTGGAGAACGAGACGGTCAAGGCGGTGCAGACCACGACTGGCGACATCGACGCCGACCAGGTGCTCATCGCCACCGGGGCGGAGGCCGCGCGCCTATCCCGAGCATTGGGCGCCCACGTGCCGATGCAAGCAGGTAAGGGTTACAGCATCACCGTCGATCAGCCGCGACTCACCGTCAACGGTCCCATGTACATGCACGAGGCCAGGGTCGCCGTGACGCCGTTCGACAACGCGCTGCGCATAGCCGGCACCATGGAGCTCTCCGGCGTCAACACGCGGCTCGACGGGCGCCGTGTGCGGGGCCTCAAGAACTCCGCGCACAGGTACATGCTGGACTGGGAGCAAGGCGA
>JBIQMD010000467.1:0-1815 GCA_044463725.1 Truepera radiovictrix | reverse complement strand
ACGAGCGCGGCGCCGGCCGCCGCGACCCTACTGGCCAACTGCCCTGGGAGAGTGCGGCTTGTTGGGGTGAGGGCGTAGACGATGACGGCCGGCGCGGCGCGTAGCAGGTTGTCGGGCGAGGTCGCGCCAGCCGCTTCGTCTGCTAGCGCGATCCTGAGGTCGCCTGGCGCCAACCACGCCCTGTCTGGCAGGCGCTCTGCCCACCTAACGGAGCGGTAGCGGGCGTCCGCCGGTCCGGTCACCAGGGTGAGACCGAGTTCCGCCTGCGCGAGCAGCTCGGATAGCGGCGACCCCGTGGGAAACACGCCGTTATTGTAGCCGCCTACAAGTGCAGCCGTAAGATTGTACGAACCTACGATTCCCAAGGTTTCCATGGCTAGTTACGCTAGGCGGCAGTGAACGCGACTACCTCCCACATCGACCACCGCACCTACCGTGACGCCCTCGGTCGCTTCGCCACCGGCATCACGGTCGTGACGACCAGCGTCCCGCGCCAACCCGACGCGCCGATGACCGAACTCGACCCGCTCTTCCACGACCGCGAGACCCTCGGGATCACCGTCAGCTCCTTCATGGCCGTATCGTTGGACCCGCCCCTGGTGGTCGTGTCCATCGACAAGCACGCCAAGGCGCACGCCACGCTGCAAACGGCCGAACGGTTCGGGATCAGCGTCCTCGCGGAGGAACAGGGGTACCTCTCCGACCTCTTCGCTGGCAGACCGGTGGCCCGTCCAGGCCAACCGTTCGAGGAGCTAGCTGGCTTCCCCGTCGTGAAGGGCGCCCTCACCCAGCTGGTCGTGAGCCGCCACAGCGCCTTCGAGGCCGGCGACCATACCCTCTACTTCGGCAAGGTCGAGGCCGTCAGGCAGCAGGACGGCGAACCGCTCCTCTACTTCCGTAGCGCCTACCACCGCCTGCCTGCGCCCGTCCAACCCCGCTAGCAGGCGCGGGCGAGCCGCGGCGCCGTTTGGTAGCTTTGACGCTGGTGTAAGACCATCAGAGAAGGCGGTAACCAACGTGAGCGAAGCACTCGCACGGGCCTTAGGGGCAGCGACCGAAGCGGCAGAAGACCAAGTCAAGCAGCTCATGGAGTTCGTGAGGATCCCGAGCGTCAGCACCGACCCAGCGCACGGCGCCGACATAACAGCCGCAGCCGACTGGCTGGCAGAGCGCATGCGCCAAGTTGGCGTGCCGGACGTGAGCGTCATGCCAACGGCAGGCAACCCCGTAGTGCTCGGCCGTTGGCACCACGACACCGCACTGCCGACCGTCATCATCTACGGGCACTACGACGTGCAACCACCCGAACCGCTCGAACTCTGGAACTCGCAGCCGTTCGACCCGGTGTTGAGGGACGGCCGCCTCTACGGCCGCGGGGCAAGCGACGACAAGGCCGGCGTGCTGATCGCGCTAGGCGCCGTGGCAGCCACTGCCAAGGCTGGCGGAACGCCCCCGGTCAACGTCACCCTGCTCGTCGAGGGTGAGGAGGAGATCGGCAGCCCCAACCTGTCCGCGTTCTTGGCAGCCAACAGGGAACTCCTGCGAGCGGACCTGGCGATCAGCGCAGACGGCGGCATCTTCGACGTCGGCGTGCCGTCCGTTACGGTCGGTTCGCGCGGGTTGGCTGGCGTCGAGGTGACAGTGAACGGCGCGAACGCCGACCTGCACTCAGGCATGTTCGGCGGCGCGGTCGCCAACCCCATCATGGCGTTGGCGCACATCCTCTCGTCGTTGCAAGACGAGCAGGGCCGCGTGCTGGTCGCGGGCTTCGAGGACGGCGTCGAGCCGTTGAGCCAAGACCTGCGCGCCGCCGTT
>JBIQMD010000466.1:0-1820 GCA_044463725.1 Truepera radiovictrix | reverse complement strand
ACCCGTGGGGCAACCAACTGCGGCCGAACGGCGAGCACCGCTGCAACATCTGGCAGGGAGAGTTCCCGCTGCACAACAGCGCGGCGGACGGCTACCTCGGCACCGCGCCGGTCGCTGCTTTCCGGCCGAACGGTCACGGGCTTTACAACGTGGCTGGCAACGTGTGGGAGTGGTGCTCGGACTGGTTCGGCAACCAACACGGGCGCGGCGCCGTAACCGACCCGATCGGACCGCATCACGGTCCTGGCCGAGTGGTGAAGGGCGGATCCTACTTGTGCCACGCGTCCTACTGCAACCGCTACCGCGTGGCCGCCAGGACGTTCAACACTCCTGACAGCACCACTGGGCACATGGGTTTCAGGGTGGCGCGCTCCGTCACCTGAGGCTCTGACAGCTTGTCAGGCCAGCGCGACTGGGGTTCAATTGCCACACACCGCAGCCAGGCAGAGGCCGGCTGTCAAGGAGTCAAGCATGAGCGCGACCCCCGAAGCATTCCAACCCTTCGATCAAGCTAGGCTAGCTGCTTTCTACAGGCAACAGCTCGAGGAGCAGGCGCTGCCGTTCTGGCTCGGCGCACCGAGTGACAGGGAACGCGGCGGCGTCTTCACTTGCATAGACAACGTCACCGGTGAGCGCGTCAGCGACGACAAGTTCGTTTGGTCGCAGGGGCGCTTCGCGTGGCTGATGGCGCACGCGGCGCGCATGGCGCGGCGCGGTTGGCTGGCCGGCAGCGCGGACGATTACGCCGCCAGGGCGGTCGAGACGGTGGAGTTCCTGCGCGCCAACGCTTTCCTCGACGATGGCTCGTGCGCTTACCTCCTCACGGCGGACGGCGCCAAGAAGGAGTTCATGCCTGGCAAGGGCCACGACCTCAGCTACTTCGCGGACTGCTTCGTTGCTCTAGGGCTGAGCGAGACGGCAAGGGCGACGGGCGCCTGGCATTACCTCGATGAGGCAGTTGCGGCCTACGACCGCGTCGTCGCGCGGCTGGCCGCTGGTAGCGCGCGCAGCGAACCGTACCCATTGCCTCCCGGGTGCCGCGCGCATGCCCAGCCCATGATTCTGCTCAACGTCGCTCAGGAGCTCGAGCTGGCGTTGGTCGAGCGCGGTGACGAGCGGGCCGCGACCTTCGCGCAGCACGCCAAGGGTCACTCTGACGACGTGCTCGACAACTTCGTCTTGCCATCGGGGCTCGTTCAGGAAGTCACATGCTCCGGGGGCCGCACGGGGCTGCTGACGACGCACGTCACGCCAGGCCACGCCATCGAGTCGATGTGGTTCGTGATGGAGGAGGCCGCCAGGCACGGTCGCACGGCCGCCATCGCCAGAGCGGCAGAGGTAGTGAAGAGCTCGTTCGCCGTCGGTTGGGACCCAGTTCACGGCGGCATCTTCCGTTACATCGGGCAAGGCGGCCAGCCGCCTAGCGGAACGGCAGACGGCCCGTTCGAGGCCCTCATCCTTGGAACCTGGGACACGAAGATCTGGTGGCCTCACTCGGAGACGCTCTACGCCGCCATGTTGGGTCACGTATTGACGGGCGACGACGAGTTGCGCGCCATTCACGACCGTACTCAGAGCTACACGTTCGCTACCTTCCCCAACCCGGACGCGCGCGTGGGGGAGTGGATACAGATCCGCGACCGCAGCGGCGCCCCCCTTGACCGCGTGGTCGGCTTGCCAGTCAAGGACCCCTACCACCTCTTGCGCAACCTGATGTTGCTCGTCGAGCTCCTCGAGGGAGGGCTCGAGGCAAGGACGAGCGCCGCCTGAGTGCGCCTGAGGCGGCGATGCCGTCCTGCACGGAGAAGTGGCGGATTTTG
>JBIQMD010000465.1:0-1830 GCA_044463725.1 Truepera radiovictrix | reverse complement strand
GTCGCCTTCTCGCCACGCGAGGATCTGCCCAGGGAACGGCAGCCACCGGAGATGACGCTCGTCGTCGGGCGCGAGCCAGTCGCCAGCCCAGTAGCCGGTTACGTACTCGCCGGCGGCTCCCCCCACAGTTACCACCTCGATATTGGCGTCCAGGCCCACGGGGAGCGGCCTGTACTCTTCGGCGGGTAGCTGCATGAGGGTGAGGGAACGGCTGAAGGGGCCCGCTGACGGTGCGGAACTGGTAGCGCCGTAGGTGAGGGAAACTAACTCCACTTGCTCGTCCCAGGTGGCGTTGGCGAAGCGGAAGCCCGGCGGCAGGTAGGTCGGTGCGCGTAGCGGGAACGAGGTTCTCGCGCTGATGTCAGAAAGGGTGTGATACGTCTCCCAGCCGCCTTCCGGCGCGTCGGGGTAGGGCGTGACTATCGCGCCATCGGCTTGGGGTTCGAAGAGTGCGATGGTCGGCTCGGCCGCCTGAGCGGTCAAGGCTAACCACAACACCAGCGACACCAGCGGGATTAGCGGTAGCAGGGCCGGCGTGCGAGGACGCGGGGCCTGGGGCGCTCCAAGTAGCCGCCGGATTCGCGGGAGGAGGTTGGTAGTCGCGGCCAATGCCGGGGTCGGCAGACCGCGATCTGCCTCGAGACGTGTAAGGCCCTCGGCCAGCGTCAACGGCGCGGCGCCGGTGACACGGAGCGCGAGCTCGTCGCAAGCATGCTCACGCTCAACTCGCAGGCTGCGCGAGAGCCACCATGTGAACGGGTGATAGAAGAGCAACGCCTCGCACACGCCCTGCAAGAGGTTTACGAGGTAATCGTGGCGCCGGATGTGCGCGAGTTCGTGGGCAATGATGAGCTCGAGCTGTTGGGTGGTCAGGCCGGTCACTGCGCTGGTGGGGAGGAGTACAACAGGCTGCAGCCAACCGATAGCTGTAGGTACGTCTATTCGGGTAGAGACGAGCAGCCTGACGCGCCTTCCGATTCCTAATTTGATGGATAGCCTACGGATGCTGGTTTCAAGCGCGGGAAGACGGTCTCCGCGCCGTGATAAGCGGTGCGTAACTACCACGCCCCCAAGGAGGCGCACCGATAAGAGCGTGGCGACGACCAGCCAAGCGAGCGCGGCGTACGGGGCGAGCCGTTGCAGGTATCGGGTAGGCGACGTACTGGAGAAACCGATCTCAGCCCGAGTGCCATCCTCAACAGTGGGGGCCGCACTTGGTGTCTGGTTCAGGGTCGTGGTGCGTGTGATCGGTGCTTCCGCTGCCGCCACGTTTGCAGCGCTCAGGCTCTGAGTCGGTTTAGGCGCGAGCATTACGAAAGTCAATGCAGGCACCGCTAGCCAGGCCAACAGCACGAGGATCATGAAATTGTGGCGCAGAGCGTTGCGGTGTTGCGGCAGTAGCTGGAGGCCGATTCTCAGAAGTAGAGCCAAGCCAAGGCCCTGCCAAAGAGTGTGAATCAGCGTCCAACCGAGTCGATGTGTGTGTGGATGGTCGATGAGGGGTCCTACTAGTGCATCAATCATCGCTTGTACACCTGGCTTCATCGAGCAGCGCCTGGATCTCCGCGAGTTCTTCCGGAGACGCGCGTTTCACATCGAGAGCGCGTGATACGAGCGCCTTGGCTGAACCTCCGAACGCTCGTTCAAGGAGGTCGCTCAGAAGCGTGCTCTGCGCCTCTTCCTGGCTTGTGACAGCCCAGTAGGCGTATGTGCGGCCCTGCAGTTCGCGGTTGACGAAACCCTTGTCGTACATGATCTGCAGCATGGTCTGCACTGCAGAGAAGGAGATCCTCGACTCCTTCGCGAGGTGTTCTTTCACCTGCCTGACGG
>JBIQMD010000464.1:0-1838 GCA_044463725.1 Truepera radiovictrix | reverse complement strand
CCCCGCGGCGCTGACCGCGGTGGCATAGTCACCTTCACCGTTGCTGGACTGCATGCGCACGACGTTGCCACCATGCTCGACCTGCAGGGCATCGCCGTACGCGCCGGTCACCATTGCGCGCAGCCGCTCGGCCGCGTGCTCGGCGCCGCCGCCAGCGCTAGGGCCAGCTTCTACCTTTACACCACAGTCGAGGAAGTCGAGCGCTTCGCCGCCGCCGTGGCCGAGACAAGTGAACGCTTCGGGGTGCCAGCATGAGCCTACTTGACGAGCTCTACCAGGAAGTCATCCTCGATCATTACCGCAAGCCACGGCACCACGGCGAGTTGGCGGGCGCCGACGTCGTGCAGGAGGGCATAAACCCAAGCTGCGGCGACGAGCTGACCCTTTACTTGAAGGCCGAGGGCGACCGCTTGAGCGCGGCCAGTTTCGTTGGAGAGGGTTGCGCCATCTCGCAGGCGACGACCAGCCTCATGCTCGGCGCCATCGTGGGCGCCACGAGAGAGGACGCGGCCGCGTTGTCCGCCGCCTTCCAACGTCTCATCAGGGGTGAGGACGTGGGCCGCGACCTCGGCGACCTGGAAGCACTAGCCGGAATCGCCAAGTTGCCGGCTAGGGTCAAATGCGCGGTGCTGCCGTGGAAGACCCTTGACGAGGCGTTAGCGCGGCTCCCTGAGGCAAGCTAAGCGCGCCAGCCGCCGGGCAACCGTTCACGAGCCGACGATGTCGTCGAGCAGGGTGTCAGCTAGCGTGGCCGCTTTCGGCGCGTTGCCGTCAAGAAGTGCGCTGCTCAAGTCCGAGCCGGCGGTTGGCGCATGCGCATCATCGGCCGCCAGCGCAGCAGAGTAAGCGGCGAGCAGCCCTCGGAACTGCTCTTTGAACAACCGGCGCTGGTGAGTGACGCGCTCGAGTTCACCGCGCGCCCGCACGAGGCCGGCCTCGACGTCGCTGAGGCGCGCTTGGCGCATGCGCTCCGCCTCCTCGACGATCATCTGCGCCTCGCGCTTCGCGTTCTCCTTCAGGTCGACCGCGATGCGCTCCGCCGCGAGCACGACCTGCTGCAGCTCCGCCTCTGCCGTCCGCAGGCGCTCGATCTCTTGCTCCGCCTCGCCGAGTCGTCGCCGCAAGCTTTGAGCTGCCTTCAGGGCCTCCTCGACCTCGAGCGCAAGGCGTTCGAGGAACGCCCTCACCTCACGCCGGTCGTAACCGCCTGCGCGCTTGGCGAACTCGGCGTGCTGGATGTCGATAGGGGTGAGCCGGCTCAAGGCGAGCGCCCGATCACCCAACAGCCGCGGCGACGCGCGACCAGCATCTGCATGTTCAGAGGCCCGGAAGCACGGCGCGCACGAAGCGCCTGAACGTCGTGCCGCTGCGTGCAGCCACGGCGAGCACTTCGTCGCCGGTTGCGTGCTCGTCGCGGTCGGCCAAGGCCATGTCGGTGACCGTCGAGACGCCGAGTACGCGCATGCCGAGGTGGCGCGCGCGCATGACCTCGAAGACCGTCGACATGCCGATGGCGTCCGCGCCCATGCCGCGGAAGGCGCGCAACTCGGCGCGGCTCGCGTAAGTCGGGCCAGTGATGGCGAGGTAGACGCCTTCCTTCAACAACACGCCCTCACGCATGGCCACCTCACGCGCATGGCGCAGGTACTCGGGGTCGTAGCAGTCGAACATGACCGTGAAGCGCGGGTAGGCGTCGTCGTTTGGCCCGATGAGGGGGTTCTGGCCCGTGAAGTTGATGTAATCGAGCTGCAGCATGAGGTCGCCAGCCGCGAAGGCGGGGTTGAGGCCGCCGCAAGCGTTGGTCACCACGAGGCTGCGCGCGCCGAGCCCATGCATGA
>JBIQMD010000463.1:0-1849 GCA_044463725.1 Truepera radiovictrix | reverse complement strand
AGCCGGTGCCGAAGGTGCGGTCCACGACGAAGCGGTCGTCGGCCTCGATGCGGGGCAGCTCGGACGGAACGGGCTGGGCCTGCATGATGTCGATCTCGCCGGCTTCGAAGGCGAGCAGCCGGGTGGCGTCTTCGGGGATGGGGCGGAAGACGATGAGGTCGATGTTCGGGGTGCCGCCCCAGTAGTCGGCGAAGGAGCGCACGACCAGGCGGTCGTCGCGCACCAGCTCGACGAACTGGTAGGGGCCCGTGCCGATCGGGTTATCGCCGAACTCGGCGCCGGAGCCGGCAGGCACGATGGGCATACGGGCGATGTTGTTGAGGAGGAACGAGTTGAGCACGTTGAGGTTCATGACGACGGTGTAGTCGTCAGGAGTGTCGATGCTCTCGATGGTGGCGTAGAGGGGGCGGTTCTGGGCGCCGTTCTCGGGGTCGAGGACCCACTCGAAGGTGTCCTTAACGTCAGCGCTGGTGAAGGGGCGACCGTCGTGGAAGGTGACGCCTTCGCGCAGCTTGAAGGTGAGGCTGCTGCCGTCTTCGGCGAACGCCCAGTCGGTGGCGAGGCGCGCCTCGAGGCCGAGGTCCTTACCGAACACGACGAGGGGCTCCATGATGACCGCGATGCGCTCGAAGGAGGGCACGTCGGTGGCGATGCGGGGGTCGAGGGTGGTGATCTCGGCGCCGGCCCCGATGTTGAGGCGGTCGTTCTGGGCGAACACGCTGCCCATGAGGACGAGCGCGCCCAGTGCAAGCGCTAAGGCGAGGAGTCTCTTCATTCTAACCATCACTTCTCCTTGGATCCGTTTTCGCACTCGAGCGCTGCGCCGTGGGGAACGGTCGCTAAGGTGACGCTCGGCTGGATGGGTCTCTCGCGACGTATAGGCATGTGCCAACGTGCACGAGGAATGCGGACGCGCCATCTTATCAGCGAGTTTGTGATGTTTCCACACTGTGGCGGCGCACATAGTACCCAAGTGGGCCGAACGGCTTTACACCAATGGTGCTCACATAACCGATGTGGGACGCACATTCTTCACTGGTGCGTCCCACATTCGCCGCGTTGTACATACCGGCCCACGTTGGTGGCGCCTTGAGGGACTTACGGCATGAGGACCAGCGGTATGCGCACGCTAGCGTCATGTTCCGGCAAGCCAGAGGGGTTGTCGCGCATGAGCACCAGCACGGCCTCGGTAGGCTCCGTCACCACGAACTCGAGTTGCCCCTCGAACGGCACGAAGCCGGTAGTCATCCACTCGCCCTGAGCCATAACGAAATGGCTGGCCAGCACGCGGCCGTCGGTCGTCACCAGTTGCACGGGGAACGAGCCTTCGAAGAACCACGGCCCTACCGCGGTGCCGCTGATGGTCATGGGGCTAGCCGGGCTCTCGTCGAGGGCGGGCCGTGTGACGCGCACGAACGCCCGCAGGCTCGACCGTGCGGCCAGGGGCCACTCGACCACGTGCTCCCCTCGCAGCGTGGCGGACTCGACCACGGCGAGGAGCTCCTGCTGCAGGGCCGCCTGCTGCTGACTGGTGAACTCGGTAATGGTGCCCGGCTCGTAGTTCTCGAAGCGGGTGAGCACCAGGCGGCTCTCGAACTCGTAGCAGTTATCGCCGGTCCACAGCCTGCGAACCTCGCCCTGGCTGTAGCTACCTGCGGCGCCTTCGCTCAGGTCGCCGAAGCGTGACGTGGACGCTGCCGGCAGGCGCAGCACGCCCGGCTGCAAGTCCTGCCAGCCGCCGGGTTGAGCCAGCAGGCAGGAGATCTCTGCCGTGAGCTCGAGCCGGCGGCTGACGCGCAGGCCGGCTGCGCTCAGGTTGGTACCGGCGGGAGCGTCCGCGGGGAGGTAC
>JBIQMD010000462.1:0-1851 GCA_044463725.1 Truepera radiovictrix | reverse complement strand
GAGCTGATATCCCAGCTAGTCGCCAGAAGAGAGGGCGCCAACCGCCAACCGCGCCTCATCAAGCCACTCGGCGCGCTGCGCTGCGCTCGAGCCAGCCACCTTCGCATAGCGCAAGCGCCGCACGTCCCTCACGCCAGCCGGCGCGAAGACCACTCGGCGCCAGAAAACGTCGAGCGGGTCTCCAAGCACCCCGGCTTCCACTGACTCAGGCGCGTTCGCGGTGTTCAGCACCAATGCACCACGTGCCCTGAGGAGGCCGACGCTCTCCCCTCCGCCGCGCAGCTCGTAGACCACACCCTCGCGCAGCACTCTGTCTACCCAGCCCTTCAGAATGGCCGGCACGTGGAAGAACCACACCGGATGCACCACCACGATCGCGTCGGCGGCTAGCACCTCCGCGGCGTAGCGAGCCACGAGTTCGTCGGCCATGAACGTAGTGCCGACCTCGGTGAGGGGCATGCGCGGGTCGAAGCCGTCTGCGTACAGGTCGTGCAGCGCCACGCTGAAGCCGCGTCCCATCAACACTCCCACCGCCTGCGTGGCCAGGGCCGCACAGAAGCTGTCGGCGCCAGGGTGCGCCACCACCACAACGGCGCGCGCCGTCAGGAGCCGCGCCCGCCTGGGTAGTAGAGCTCGCCAGCCTCGGCCTTGGCCACCAACGCAGCCGGCGGCGCGAAACGCGGACCGTGCTTGACTTCAAGCCCGCGGAGGCGCTGCACGACGCTGCCTGCCCCCTCGTGGTCGACCATGAAGAACGGCCCGCCCCTGAACGGCGGGAAGCCAAGACCGAAAACGGCGCCGACGTCGCCGTCGCGCGCAGAGCGCAGCACGCCCTCGTCCAAGCACATGAGCGCCTCCCGCACGAAGGTGAGGGCCAAGCGATCGGCCAGCGCGGCGCCCCGCTCGACGCCGCCGGCGGCCGTTGGCGCGAAGCCAGCGATGCGCAGCGCCTCGCTGTCGAACTCCTTCTGCCTGTGACCGGCCTCGTAGCGGTAGAAACCCTTGCCAGCCTTACGACCAAGGTAGCCAGCGGCCACCATCTTGGCGCTCGCGGGGCTGCCCTCCATGCCACGCGCGGCCATGACGGGCGCCAGTACGACCTCGATCTTGGCCCCAACGTCGATGCCGACGTCATCCATGAGGGCAAGGGGCCCAAGAGGGAAGCCGTACGCCACCATCGCGCGCTCGAGGTCGCCAGGGTCGGCTCCCTCATGCAGCGCGCGCATGGCCTCGGCCATGTAAACGGCGAGGACGCGGGTGGTGTAGAACCCCGGGCCGTCGTTGACGACGATGTTCGTCTTGCCCTGCCGCGCCCCGACCTCGAAGGCCGTGGCCGCGGCCCACTCGGCGGTCTTGTCAGACACGACGATCTCTAGCAGCGGCATCTTCGGCACGGGAGAGAAGTAGTGCATGCCAAGCACCGCCTCCGGGCGCTCTGCGCCAGCCGCGATCTCGCTGATGGCGATGGCCGACGTGTTGGAAGCGAATACGTGCCGCCCCTCGCACGTGACGCGCTCCACCTCAGCGACCATCTGGCGCTTCAGGTCCGGCTGCTCGAGGACGGCCTCGATGGTGAGCTGCGTGCCTGCGAGCGGCTCGTATGCGTCTACGGCGGTAACGCGCTCGACCATCACGTCACGCTCGAAGGCCGAGCGGCCCCTGCCGACGCGGCTAGTCAGCCCGCGGTAGACGGCGGCCTTGCCCTTCAGCGCCAGGTCGAGATCCCGGTCCTTCATCAACACGTGCATGCCGTTGGCGGCCGTTACCTCGGCGATACCAGCGCCCATCAGCCCCGCGCCAAGCACGCCGACGCTCTCGACGGGCAGCGCCTGACCGGGCCACGGGTTCTTC
>JBIQMD010000461.1:0-1854 GCA_044463725.1 Truepera radiovictrix | reverse complement strand
GGCGGCGCTCGCGTTGGCCCGTGCCGCGGCTGGCGCGGAGTGCTCAGCGGCCTTGGCCGACGGTTGCGCAGCTTCGAGTCGCCTGATCTGATCGCGCGTGAGTGGCCCGGCCAGGTAGGAGAGCGCGAAGCGCGTCTGGAACACGACCGGCTGCTTGGCGTGCACGTTATGGAGGAGGAAGGTGCGCTTCGGCAGGCGCCCGATGACGCCTGCGAGTTCGGCGCCAGTCATGGCGCCAGCCAACGCGCTGTCTAGACCCTCGGCCAAGCGCTGCTTGTCCCGCTCCGTCTGCAACCGACCAACGAACCACGTGCCCGCGTTCGACAGCGCCTTGTAATCGAGGTCGACGGGATTCTGGGTAGCTAACGCCAACCCGACGCCGAACGCGCGCGCTTGCTTGAGGAGCGTCAGTAGCGGCTTCTTGGACGGCGGCTCCGCAACGGGCGGCAGGAAGCCGAAGAGCTCGTCGATGTAGACCATGGCCCTGAGGCTCGAGGTTCCCGACTGCGAGCGCGTCCACGCGACCACCTCGGAGAGCAGCAGCGTGATGAAGAACATCCGCTCGGCGTCCGACAAGTGGGCGATGGACACGACCGCCACCTTCGCCTTGCCGTCCGGCCCGTGCAGGAGGCTCTGCATGTCGAGGGGTTCTCCCTTCGTCCACGCCTCGAACGAGGGCGCTGCCAGCAGGCCGTTGAGGCCGAGCGCGAGCTTGAGGCGGTCCTTGGCAGGGAAGACGGTGTCGAGGTCCATCACGCCGAGCTTCTTGAACGGCGGTTCCTGAACGGCGCCGATGAGCGCCGCGATGCTGAGGTCCTCGCCCGCCCGCCACGTCGTCTCAAGGATGTTCGCGAGGAGGATGTGCTCGCGGCTGAGCGGGTCGGAGCTCTGACCCATGAGGGTGAGGATGCTCGTGACGGTCGCCTCGAGGCGGTCGCGCATAAGGTCAGGGTCGTCGAGCACGGTGCCCGGCGGCGCGGCGAACGAGCGCAGCACGGAGATGCCGCGACCAGCGCTCGAGCCTGGCGTGTACACGACCACGTCGGCGGCGGCGCGCAGGCGCGCGATGCGCGCGCCGTCCTGCCCTGACGCCTCGAGTCCGGCGCGCCACAGCTCGGCCTGTTGCGCAGCGAAGTCGTGCACGCTCGTGCCGAGGCGCTCCGCCTCGCGGGCGTTGACCCACGGTTCGAAGTCGCTCGGCGCCAAGCTCGGGAAGGTTAGGGCGAGGTTCGTGAGGTCGCCCTTCGGGTCGATGGCGAGGACGGGCACGCCGTCGATGGCGGCTTCCTCGATGAGCCCAACCCCGAGGCCGGTCTTGCCGCTGCCAGTCATGCCGACGATGACGGCGTGCGTCGTCAGGTCAGCTGAGTCGTAAAGTAACGGCTGGACCGTCGCTTTCATGTCTGCGTCGGTCTCGCGGCCGAGGTAGAAGACGCCTAGTTTCTCGTAATCCACGATGCCTCCAGCTAGCAGCTATGCTGCGATGGTATCCGGTCACGCCCGGCGTTACCAAGCCGACGTGACCCGAGCCGCAAGGCTCATGCCCCGCCGCCGCCACGCCCCCTAGCCGGCCTTGGCACCCAGTTGCGCCACGAAGGAACTACCAGATGAAGACCTTCTATCTGATCGACGGCCACGCGCAGCTCTTCAGGGCATACTACGCGCCGTTCCGCGACCTTACGAGCCCGACAGGAGAGCCGGTCAAGGCGGTATACGTCTTCACGCAGCTCCTTCTCAACGTCATGCGCAACGAGCGCCCCGACTACCTGGCCATCGCTTTCGACGTCAGCGACTCGACCACCCTCCGCAAGGGTTGGTACCCCGATTACAAGGCCAACCGCGACCGCTCGCCCG
>JBIQMD010000460.1:0-1856 GCA_044463725.1 Truepera radiovictrix | reverse complement strand
AGCGCAACGACGGCGAACACGGCGGCGATGATGACCGCAACCACCGTGATGGTGCTGTACTGCCTGTTCATGTAAGCGGCAGCACCTTGGCGCACGGCGTCGGAGATCTCGACCATGCGCGCGTCTCCCGTTGGCGCGGCCATGATGGTGCGCGCCAAGAAGAACGCCGCCACTAGTGCCACAATGGCGGCCAAGGGGACAAGGGTGATCAGCAGATCCATGCTTCCTCCAGCGATATGCCTGGGCGCGGTCACTGCCTTGCACCCATGGACTGTGACGTTGACTGCCGGTCGCGCTAGCTGCGCACCGACGTTGGCCGGCCCGCCGCTTGAGGCGGCGAGGCGTCCGTTGAGCAGTGGCGAGCTTACCATTCACGGAGTTCTCATCAGCGGGCAGTATTCGGCGCGCAGTGGGCAGCGGTGCGCCTAGCTGCCCAGCTGTTCCGGCGGGATCCCCTGGTAGTAGTAGCCTAAGCAAGCGAGTCCAGCACTGGTGCCGCCTGGCGGGCCAGCCGGCGGACGTGACGGAGGTAGAGGCATGACCCGCAGCCCACTAGCCGGACGCCAAGCGCCAAGGTCGCTCCTCATCGACGTTCCGCGGCTCATCACCGACTACTTCGCCCAAACGCCAGACCCGAACGTAGCAACGGAACTCGTGGCGTTCGGCACCTCTGGGCACAGGGGGAGCAGCACTGACCGCACCTTCAACGAGGATCACATACTCGCCATCTGCCAGGCAATCGCCGATCGGCGTAAACGCCAGGGCCTAGGCGGGCCGCTCTTCCTCGGTGCAGACACGCACGCACTCTCGACCCCGGCGCTGATGACGGCCATCGAAGTGTTCACGGCGAACGGGGTGCCCGTGGTGGTCGCAAGAGGCCTTGCTGCGGTGCCGACTCCCGTGATCTCGCACGCCATCCTCACCCACAACCGCGGCCCAGGCGCCAAGGCGCAGATGGCCGCCGTGAGGACGCAGGCCGACGGCGTGGTCGTCACCCCCTCGCATAACCCCCCAAACGACGGCGGCTTCAAGTACAACCCGCCGCATGGTGGGCCAGCTGGCTCCGACGAGACGAGCGAGATCCAGGGAGCTGCCAACGCCTACCTTGCCAACGGTTTGGCTGGCGTCAAGCGTCAGTCGTTGGCGGCGGCGCGCGCCAGTGAGGCGTTCGAGGAGCGCGACCTCATGACGCCGTACATCGAGGATCTGGGTGACGTCGTCGACATGGCAGCGATCAGGGCTGCTGGCGTGAAGATCGGCGTGGACCCGCTCGGCGGCTCGTCCGTTGCGTATTGGCGCCCGATCGCGGAACGCTGGAAGCTGAACCTCACCCTCGTCAACGACATCGTCGACCCTACCTTCTCGTTCATGCCCGTCGACCACGACGGCAAGATCCGCATGGACTGCTCCTCACCCGACGCCATGGCCAACCTCATCCGGATGCAGGCCGACTTCGACGTCGCATTCGGCAACGACCCGGACGCCGACCGGCACGGCATCGTCACGCCTAGCAGCGGCCTCATGAACCCGAACCATTACCTTGCCGTTGCCATCGAGTACCTCTTCACGAGCCGCACGCGCTGGCCAGCCGACGCGCAGGTTGGGAAGACGCTCGTGTCGAGTTCGATGATCGACAAGGTGGCGGCCTCACTCGGGCGCCAGGTCGCGGAAGTGCCAGTCGGGTTCAAGTGGTTCGTCGAGGGCCTGCTGACGGGCGGCTACGGCTTCGGTGGCGAGGAGAGCGCTGGCGCCTCCTTCCTGCGCTTCGGTGGGGCGCCGTGGACGACAGACAAGGACGGGCCCATCCTTGGGCTGCTCGCGGCAGAGATCTGCGCCAAGACGGGCGAGGACCCAGG
>JBIQMD010000459.1:0-1859 GCA_044463725.1 Truepera radiovictrix | reverse complement strand
GCCCCCGGCGCACCAACGATCCTGGTTGCGACCAGTGGGTTGCTGGCCACACTTGACGAAGCGTCGGCGGTGCTGGCCATGCGCCCCGCCCCGGCCGGTTTCGCGGGAGCGTGGGTGCAGTTGCCAGCTGACCCACGGGGCTATGGCGCCGGACTCTACGCTGCACTGCGGCAACTGGACGCCGAACGCCCAGCGCGCCTCTTGATTGAGCGCGTGCCAGACGACCCCAGCTGGCTAGCGGTGCGCGACAGGCTCGAGCGCGCGAGCGCGCCACGGCCAGACGCCGCCGCTCGGAGGAGCGCATGACCGAACAGCACACGACTGAAGAGAGCACGATGCTTGGGGCGACCCCATTGGTAGCGGTCGTCATGGGCTCTGCCAGTGATTGGGAGACCATGCGCCACGCTTCGGAGGTGCTCGAGCGCCTGGAGGTCCCGCACACCTGCCAGGTCGTTTCGGCGCACCGCACCGCTGAGCGCCTGACGGACTTCAGCAAGTCAGCAGCTGGACGAGGGATTCAAGTGATAGTTGCGGGTGCGGGAGGCGCAGCGCACCTCCCGGGCATGATCGCTGCGAACACGCACTTGCCGGTATTCGGGGTGCCCGTCATGAGTGAGGCGCTACGCGGGATCGACTCGCTCCTGTCGATCGTGCAGATGCCACGAGGCGTGCCCGTCGGCACTTTGGCCATCGGCGCAGCTGGCGCGATGAACGCCGGGTTGTTGGCTGCAGGCGTGCTTGCCCTCACGCGGCCAGAGGTGCGTTGGCGCCTTATGGCGTTCCGTGACGAACAGACCGATGCGGCCAGCAGGAGCACACTGCCGACCCCGTACTTCGTCGCCGAGCCGTGACCTCGCACTCGGAATGACAGGACGGAAGCCGGTGGCTGTACTTCCAGGCTCGGCGATCGGCGTGCTCGGCGGTGGTCAGCTGGGCCGCATGCTCGCGTTGTCGGCCCGGCGTGCCGGCTACCGCATTCACGTGCTCAGCGACGCCGCTGGTTCGCCCGGCGCCCAGGTGGCCGACCATACGGTGGTTGCGAGTTACGACGATGAGGTCGCGGTCGCGGAGTTTGCCGCGCGGGTCGATGTGGTGACGCTCGAGTTCGAGAACATCGCGAGCCCCGCCCTCGCGGCGGCGGCGCACAACGCGCCAGTCAGGCCGGGGGTGTTGGCGCTGCACGTCAGCCAGAACCGCCAGCGGGAGAAGGAGTTCTTGAGGGTCAACGGCTTCCAGCACGCGCCCTTCGTCACCCTGGAAGGCCCAGCGGACCTACGAGCCGTGGCTCTGCCTGCTTTCCCGTTCGTCGCCAAGTCGGCCGGCTTCGGTTACGACGGTAAAGGGCAGGTCGTGGCGCGTGGGCAGGAAGACCTTGCGCGCGTGACCGCCCTGTTGGAGACCGGTCCCGTCGTAGTCGAGGAGTTCGTCGAACTGGCGGCCGAGCTATCGGTCGTTGGCGCACGCTCGCTCGCTGGCGAAGTGGCCCTCTACCAGCCGCTACTCAACCGCCACGTGGAGGGCATCCTCGACACGACCATCTTCAGCGGCACTCCGAACGAGCCGCCTGTGGCGGGGCTCGCGTGGCCGCGCCTAGTCGCTGAGGCACACGCCGTCACCGCCGAGTTGCTCGAGTTGCTCGAGGTCGTCGGCGTTGCCTGCGTCGAGTTCTTCGTTACTACGGCAGGCGAACTTCTGGTGAACGAGGTCGCGCCGCGTCCTCACAACTCTGGCCACCTCACCATCGAGGCGTGCCTCACGAGCCAGTTCGAGCAGCAGTGGCGCGCCGTGTGTGGGCTGCCGCTCGGTAGCACTCGGGCGTTGACGAGTGCCGCCATGACCAACCTGCTCGGTGACGTGTG
>JBIQMD010000458.1:0-1895 GCA_044463725.1 Truepera radiovictrix | reverse complement strand
GGTGCCTTTGGTGGCGGGATTCGTGCCGGTGAGGCCGGCTCTGGGTCGTTCGTCGAGGCCGGGGAGTCGTTGTGGGTGGAAGCGTTAACGCCCCGGAGCTCAGTCAGATGATCCACGGCAACGTCGCTACCATAACCACGACGTTCAGGAACGGCGTCGAGGCTAGCGGCTACAAATCCCTCATCCCTCCGCTCATCTACATCGTGATCTCCTACTTTGTCCTGCGCATGCTTGGCGACCTGATGCTCAATGCCCCCTCGGGGTGAGGGAGAACCGCGTCACGGAGATCATCCTGACCACCATCAAGCCAACGAGCCGGAAAGTGGGGAAGGCCGTCTCACTGCTCATCATCGTCACCTGGTACGTGCTGTCGGCAATCTTCTTGCGCCTCGCCGTGCGCCCCTTCCGGTACGGCTCCATCGAGTGCTCGCGTAGGGTGAACGTGCGCGACGCGCTCGCACGCCAGTGGAATGAATATCGGATCACCGCGCTGGGTAACGCAGGTGCCCGGCGCGGCGCCGTGACTTATCATCACGTTGTGACCCAAGCGCAGCTAGAGCCACTCGATGTGCTGGACGCAAACGGCAACCCGACCGGCGAGGTCAAAGTGCGCGGCGCCGTGCACCGAGACGGCAACTGGCACCGCGCGATCCACATCTGGATAGTGCGTGAGCAGCACCTGGTGCTCCTGCAACGCCGGGCGACGACGAAGGACCTCGAGCCGGGCAAACTAGACGTTAGCGTCGGGGGGCATGTGCGCGCTGGCGAACTGTTCCTCGACGCCATCAGGGAGGCGGAGGAGGAACTCGGGTTGGCGCTGCGGCCTGGCCAACTCGCTTACCTCGGTACCGCCGTCGCCGTCAGGCACTATCCAGACTTGCCGACGCCAGTAACGGACCGCGAGTACCAGGACGTCTACGTGGTGCTAGACGACCGCGCCCTCGCGGATTACCAGCTGCAGGTAGCAGAAGTAGACACGTTGTACGAGGTGCCGGTCGACGCGGCCATCGCCCTGTTCCGCCATGGCACCTACGTCGCTGCGGCCGGGTACGACAGCATGCGCCGTCCAAGCCACGCCCTGCTCGTAGCGGATGACTTGCCATCACAGGGCAGCGAGCTGCTGGCTCAAGCGCTCGAACGCGTGGCTGCCTACCTCAAAGGAGAAGAGGCGTCGGACATAGCCCAACGCCCCTTCCAGCGGCCCTTGTAACGAGAAGGGCGCTTAGTTCTCGATGACGGTCGGAACGATCAGCGGGTTGCGGCCCGTTGCCTTCCGGATGTAGCGCCTCACCGGGTAGTAGATGTCGTCGCGGATGTCGGACAGGCGGCGCTTCTCGCGCACTCCGCGCTGCAGGCTCTCAAGTGCGATCTTCTCGACCTCACCCTTGAGTCCGTTGCTGCCATGCGCAACGCCGCGCATGATCACTTCGACGGTCGGCGTCTTGCTCGCCAACGCCATGATGACGACGACGCCCTCGGCCGAAAGCGTCTGCCTGTCGCGGATGATCGGCTCCGTGACCTCGTCGCCTGCCTTGCCGACGGTGTCGATCAACACGACGCCAGCGTCTACGCTGCCGGTCACCTTCATCTGGTCGCGGCTCAGCTCGACCACGTCGCCGTTAGCGACGATCAGCGTCTTGGTCGGCGGGTGGCTCATGCCGTCCGCCAGGCGCTGGTGGTGCACCTGGTGACGCATCTCACCGTGCCACGGCAAGAAGAACTTCGGGCGGGTGAGGTCAAGGATGAGCTTGAGTTCCTCGCGGCTCGCGTGCCCAGAAGCGTGAACCTTGTAAGCAGGCGGGTAGAGGACGTTCACTCGGCTAGCGTAGAGCTGGTTGATGACGCGCCCGACGGCCTCCTCGTTGCCAGGGATGGGGTTGGAGGAGAGGATGACC
>JBIQMD010000457.1:0-1906 GCA_044463725.1 Truepera radiovictrix | reverse complement strand
GCATCGGCCCTGCACTCGTCGAGATGCTCGTCTACCGCTACGGCGGCCACTCGTCCGCAGACGATGACTCCGTCTACCGCCCACGTGCAGAAGTCGAGGCGTGGCGTAAGCGCGACCCGCTCGGCCGCATGCGGCGCTTCCTCGAGCGCCGTGGCGAGTGGAACGACGCCGCTGAAGAAGCGGCAAGGGCCGACATCGATGCGCTCTTGACGGACGCACTGCAAGCAGCGGAGGGCGCCGGCCCCGTGCCCACCTCCGCCATGTTCGAAGACGTATTCGCTCAGGTCCCTGCGCGGCTCCAACAAGAGCGCACTGACCTGCTCGGCTGAGGCCGGAAGGATGATTCTCGCGTGAGCACCATGACCATGGTCCAAGCCATCGCGCGGACCCTCGACGAGGAGATGGCGCGGGACGACCGCGTCGTAGTCGTTGGCGAGGACGTCGGCAAGCGCGGCGGTGTCTTCCTCGCCACGGAGAAGCTATACGCCAAGTACGGGCCCGACCGCGTCATCGACTCGCCGCTCTCCGAAGCCGCCGTGATCGGCGCCGCACTCGGCATGGCGGTGCACGGCCTGCGGCCGGTAGCCGAGATCCAGTTCGCCGACTACGTCTACCCAGGCTTCGACCAGCTCGTCTCCCAAGCGGCCAAGCTCAGGTACCGCTCCGGCGGTCAGTTCACGGCCCCGATGGTCGTGCGCATGCCAGCAGGTGGCGGCGTCAAGGGCGGCCACCACCACTCGCAGAGCCCAGAGGCCCACTTCGTGCATACGGCTGGCCTCAAGGTCGTGTACCCGTCCACCCCCTCAGACACGCGCGGCCTCCTCAAGAGCGCCATCCGCGACGAGGACCCCGTCGTGTTCCTCGAGCCGAAGCGCCTCTACCGCGCCGTCAAGGAGGAGCTCTCTGACGACCCTGACGATCTCATCCCGATCGGCAAGGCGGTCGTTAGGCGTCAAGGCGACGACGTCGTGCTCATCAGCTACGGCGGCTCGATGGCCGAAACGAACCGCGCAGCAGACGCGCTCGTAGAGCAGGGCTTCTCACCGCACGTCATGGATCTTCGCTCCCTAGCGCCGTGGGACGAGACGGCCGTGCTCGAGGCCGTTGCGCGCGTAGGGCGCGTCGTGCTCGTCAGCGAGGCGCCGCGCAGCGCGAGCTTCATCAGCGAGGTGGCTGCCACCATCGCAGAGGAACTCCTCGATCAACTCCTCGCGCCGCCCCTGCGCGTAGCCGGTTTCGATACCCCATACCCTTACGCCCAAGACCGCGAGTACCTGCCTGGCCCGGCGCGCATCATGAAGGCCGTCCAGCGCGCGCTCGACTACTGACATCACGGGCGCGCTAGTGTGCGGCCGACAAGGAGTAACGCATGGCGAGAGAGTTACGGCTGCCCGAACTGGCCGAGTCGGTCGTCGAGGGGGAGATCATCCGCTGGTTGGTAGCAGAGGGTGAGAGCGTCGTCCTCGACCAACCAGTCGCCGAGGTCCTCACGGACAAGGCCACCGTCGAACTGCCGAGCCCGTACGCCGGCGTGCTACTCAAGCACCTTGCTGCCGAGGGTGATGTGGTGGCCGTCAACAGCGCCATCGCGCTCTTCTCGGACGCGGAGGCCGAGGCGGCGCCTGCACCGGCCGCAGCGGCCGCCTCTGCTACCGCCAGCCACCCACCGAGCCTGCTGGCAGCCGAGGAGCGCTCGATCGTCGAGCCAGAGCGGAGGGCGCAAGCGGATGACGGTGAGAGCCTCAGCCTCTTCAAGCCGTCAGCTGAGGCTGGCGGCCAAGCCTTGCCGCAGCTCACGCGAACGCCGGCCCCCAGCGCCGTGCAGGCGCCACCAGCCGCACGCGGCGCATTCGGCCGCGTTCTCGCCGTGCCTGCTGCGCGCCGCCTAGCGCGCGAGCTGGGTGTC
>JBIQMD010000456.1:0-1909 GCA_044463725.1 Truepera radiovictrix | reverse complement strand
AGGATGCGCTTGATGTCCGTCTGGCCGACGGCCGCGACGGCGGCGATGAGCGCAGTGAGCACGCCGACCCAAGCGACGGTCGCGAGGGCGGACGGCGCCACGGCATAAACGGCGCTGGTGCGAGCTATGAGGTAAACGCCTGCCGTGACCATGGTGGCCGCGTGGATGAGCGCCGAGACGGGCGTTGGGCCCGCCATGGCGTCGGGCAGCCAGACGTGCAGTGGCAGCTGCGCAGACTTGCCTGCCGCCGCCAGGAGGTAGAGCAGCCCGATGCCGGTGAGGGCGGCCGAGCCGTAGAGCATGGTGGGCGCCATCGCGCTCACCGTTTGGATGTCGAGGGTGCCGAACACCTTGAAGGTCAGGAACATGGCGAGCAGGAAGCCGAAGTCGCCGACGCGGTTGACGATGAACGCCTTGCGACCTGCGCTAGCGTTGCTCAGGTCCTTGTACCAGAAGCCGATGAGGAGGAAGGAGCATACGCCGACACCCTCCCAGCCCACGAACATGAGCACGAAAGAGTCGGCCATGACGAGGATGAGCATGGCGGCGATGAACAAGTTGAGTTGCGCGAAGAAGCGCGAGTAGCTGTCGTCGCCCTTCATGTACCCGATGGAGTACACGTGGATGAGGAAGCCGACACCCGTGATGATGAGCATCATCACGGTGCTGAGTTGGTCGAAGTGGAACCCCAGGGCGAGGTTGAAGTCGCCTGCCTTGAGGAACTCACCGAAGCCGACGCGTACCGCCTCGCCGCTGCCTGCCACGTCTAGGAAGGCGATGAACGAGAGCACGAACCCGAGCCCGACGGCCACGCTGGCGATGATGCCAGGCATTGGCTCCTTGAGGTTGCGCCCGAAGAACGCGTTGACGAGGCTGCCAAGCAGCGCTAGGAGCGGGGCGAGGGAGGCCCAGGCTGCGACGGTCATGCGCGTACCTCCGAGAGCTCGTCGACGTTGGTGCTCACGCGGTTACGGAAGATGGCGACTAAGATGCCGAGGCCAACGGCCACTTCGGCAGCCGCCACCGCCAGGACGATGAAGACCGCCGTCTGGCCGTCTAGGGCGGCGTTGCCGCCGCTGGCGCTCCAGTCGCGCGCGAAGGCGACCATGGCGAGGTTGGCTGCGTTGAGCATCAGCTCGACGGAGAGGAACAGCATGATCGCGCTGCGGCGCGTGAGCACGCCGATGCCACCGAGGACGAACAGGATGGCGCTGAGGCCAACGTAGTACTCAGTCGCTACCATCAGTGGCTCCCCGTTGCCAGGTCGTGGGCTTGCTCTCCTGGCGCCTTGACGCCGAGGTAAGGCTCGTGGGGTGCGCCGCGCGTTGCGATTGCCTGCTGCGGCCGCGTCTCAGGCGCAGCGCGTTGAACGAGGCTCACCGCGGCGACTACGCCCGTGAGGAGTAGTACGCCAACGAGTTGGAAGGCGAGCAGGTAGTCGGTGAAGAGGACCTCGGCGATCTTGTCCGCGTTGCCTCCACCTAGCGCAGCGTCGACCATGGCTGCCTCTGGCAGCTGAGTCCGCGTGAGGACGGCGACCGTGATGACGGCGGCCGCGGTAACCCCCGCTGCGGTCCAAGCGGCGGGCTTCAACCACGTGAGGCGGTCACCAAGCTTCTCGCCGCCGACGTTGAGGAGCATGATCACGAAGAGGAAGAGCACCATGATGGCGCCCGCGTAGACGATGACCTGAATCGCGGCGAGGAAGTGCGCTTGGAGCGTCACGTACGTTACGGCGAGCGCGAGTAGCGTGCCGACGAGCGCTAGCGCCGCGTGGACCGGTTGGCGCAAGGTGATGACACCTACGCCGCCGGCCACGAGCAGGACGGCTAGGATTACGAAGCCGACCATGTCAGTAGTCCACGCCTTCTAGCTCCACGCGGTGGCCGGCCTCGAAGCCGAGGGTAAC
>JBIQMD010000455.1:0-1914 GCA_044463725.1 Truepera radiovictrix | reverse complement strand
CGATCTCGGCGTGGTCCTGGCCGGGCACCGTGCGGATGTCTAGCGCGACGTACGCTTCTTCAGGCATGACGTTGAGTTGCGCCTCACCGTGAGCAGGCGAACGCACGACGGTCGGCGTTATCCAAGGCAAGCCGAGGTACTCGTGCTCACCCAAGCGCGCCTGTTCGCGCTGCTCGAAGTCGCGCAGTGCCACTATGAGATCGGCAACGCCGCGGTTCGGGTTGACGCCCGCGTACGGCATCGCGCCGTGGCTCATGACGCCAACGACGCGCACGTTCACGCGCATGGCGCCCTTCTGGAACAGGCACAGTTCGTTCTCTTCCGGCTCAGCGACGATGCAGCCGCTAACCTCGTCGGCCCACCCCTGATTGATGAAGTGCTTGATGCCTAGCATCATGCCTTCCTCGTCTGCGACTATCCCTAGGCGGATGCGGCCGGTCAGGTCCGGAGCGACTGCCCTGATCGCCTCGAGCGCCGCAAGGCAGGCTGCAACGCCGGCCTTCATGTCTGCCGTGCCGCGGCCGTGCAGCACGTCGCCAACGATGCGGCCCTCGAACGGCGGTACTTTCCACTTGCCTGGGTCGCCCTCAGTGACGACGTCGGTGTGCCCCTCGAACATCAGGGTGCGGTGCTTCTTCGGGTCGTAGCCACTACCCTGCCAGTCGCACACGACGTTAGGTCTGCCTGGCGCTGCCTCCTCGACGATGGGTTCGAGCCCCACGGACCTGAGCTGGCCGGCGACGAAGGCAGCGGCACCTGCTTCTGTCGTGCCTTGCGCCTCGTCGTAGACGCTCCGCACCCGCACGAGTCCCTGCGCCAAGTCGGCTACGCGTTGCGGATCGACGGCGGCCGCGGCGCGCCTAGCGAGGTCAGTCGGGTAGGCCGCTGCTCGAGCTCCGTTACTCACAGCGGTGGGGTGAAGCGGCCGTCCTGTGCGGTCCAGCCGCCGTCAACGTAGAGGAGTGAGCCCGTTACGAACGAGGCGGCGTCCGACACGAGGAAGACGACGGCGCCAACTAGTTCGCTAGGTTGCGACCAGCGGCCGAGGGCGCTCTTGTTCGCGTACGCGGCGTACCACGCTGGTTGGTTCTTGATCTGTTGGGTGAGCGGGGTCTCGACCACGCCAGGCGCAACGGCGTTGGCGCGCACCCCCTGCGGGCCAAGCTCTGAAGCGAGCGCCCTGATCATCTGCAAGGTGCCAGCCTTGGTGGCGGCGTAAACGCCCTGGCCAGGCTCGACGACTTGACTGCGGATGCTGGAGAAGAACACGACGCTGCCCTTGCCCTGGGCCGCTAGGCGCTTGCCAGCCGAGCGCATGACGTTGAAGCTCCCCTTGAGGTTCACGTTGATGACGCGGTCGAACTCCTCACCGCTGATGTTCAGTAGCGGCTTGCGCACGTTGATCGACGGCGTGCACACGACGGCGTCTAGGCCGCTCATGCCGGCAACTAGGTCCTCGACGGCGCTAGCGTCCGTGATGTTGACCGTGGCCGAGTTCGCTGCGTAACCCAGCGCGTGAAGCTCGGCAGCTGCAGCGGTGGCTGACTCCTCGTTCGAGTCTGCGCAAGTGACGATGGCGCCGAAGTCGGCTAGTCCCTGAGCGGTGGCGCGGCCGATGCCGGAACCAGCTCCGATGACCAAGACGTCGCGGCCGGTGAGATCGAAGAGATCGCGGTAGTTCATCTGGTTACCCTTTCAGTTAACAGCTGGAAGGCTAACACTCGCTCTTCTACGACGTCGAGACTCGAGCGCCAGAACGCCTTGTCCTCGATGTCGATCCCGAACCCGCGCGCCAAGTCGGGGGCGCCAGCCATGCCAGTGCTCGCAAGCAACTCGTCGTAGCGGCCGATGAACGCGTCCTTGTCCTGCTCGCACACGTTGTAGAGCCCCAACCCGAACAGGAAGCCGAACGTG
>JBIQMD010000454.1:0-1916 GCA_044463725.1 Truepera radiovictrix | reverse complement strand
TCCGGCACTACGAAGGTAGTGGTGGCGTTGCCGCTGGCGTCGGCGGTTAGCTTGCCTAGCACGCTGCTTACGTCCTCGGAGGTTATCCCGTAGAACTCGCCGTCGGCCACGTTCCAGCTTGCGGCGGCACTAGTCCAGACGAGGTCGTACCGTTGGCCCGGCGTTAGGCCGGTCGCAGTGGCTACTACGGAGGTGCCGACGCTGCCCGTTACGGGCTCGAAGTCGAGGCGCCCTTCCTGCGCCAAGCCACAGCCAGCGGTAGCCGCGAAGATCACGGCTACCGCTGAAAGCTGCCATAACCGCTTAGTGCGGGTAATGGGCGTAGTTGTCATCGGCAGTGCCAGGGATGGCCCTTTGGGCGGCCACGGCAGCGGGCTCTACCGCACTAGCCGAGTTCCCCCAGGAGCTGCGGATGTAAGTCAGGACTGCAGCTATCTCGTCGTCTTTCAGCACGTTCATCCACGCTGGCATCAGGCCGTTGAAGTCGGTGCCGTTGACGGTGATCTTGCCTTGCAGGCCGTAGAGCAAGACGCGTTCGATGAACGTCGCGTCGTCTGCGGTCACGATCGGGTTGCCGGCTAGTGGCGGGAAGGCAGCGGCAATGCCCAAGCCTGTGGCTTGGTGGCAAGCGGAGCAGTTGGTCATGAAGATCGCCTCGCCGTCGGGGGCTGGCGTGGTGTCTGCGACCTTCACGAGTTCAGGCGTTGCTGGAGCCGCCGCTGCTGCCGGCGCGACGATGGTGATTCCGCCTAGTCCGATGGTGTGACCCATCGGCTGGTAGGTTGCCGTGTTGCCAGCCGCATCCTCGACGGTGACAGTCCAGAGGTACGCGCCGGTAGCGAAGTCAGCGGGAATCTGCCATGCCCCTGCGTAGTAGTCCTCGGTCTTGTCTTGGCCTGGGGGGTGCGCTCCATAGTTGAGAGGCACTTTCACGCCGCCCTCGAGTTCACCGTAGACCTTGATGCCTTTGGCGTCGATGTCGGCTTGCGTCAGTAGTTCGCCGGTGTCGGAGTCGTATACGTACGCGCGCCACACCATTTCTTCGCCTTGTATGAAGACGGCGTTGGCTACGCACACGGCGCCCATGGCACCTACGGCCCCCCTGACGACGTCGGCCTGCACGAAGTACGCCGACTTGGCCCACGCACCGCTTGCAGCGAGCATGACGCCAAGAAGGACTAGGACCCTAGGGGCCCACCTGCTTGCTCGAGCCATCGTGATTGTCCCCTTCCCGAAGCCAGTACCTGAAGTAGCTGTGTAGAACGTGGCTCCTGAGGCCAGCGCTTCTGTTTGGACTCTATGTCCGGTTCTGCGGCGGGCGCAGTGACACTTGAGCACCCGCGTACTATCCTCGGTTCACGCATGCTCGAGGCCTACCGCACTCCTGACCGGTTGCAGGCGCGCATAGCGTTTCATGATCGTTACGCGGGTGCGGGGGAGGACTTTCACCGTTGGCTCTTCTCCCACGCCGAGGCCGCCGCCGACGCGCGGGTGCTCGAGGTCGGCGCTGGCACGTCGCGCCTCTGGAACCTGAACGCCGACCGCGTTCCGCCAGGGTGGCGCCTGACCCTCACGGACGTGTCCGTTGGCATGGTCGAGGCCAGCGTCGGGGTCGTCGCGGACGCTGGCATTAGCGCAACGGTGCGCTTGGCCGACGTGCAGTCGCTGCCGTTCGAGGACGGCGAGTTCGACCTGGCCTTCGCGAACCACATGCTTTATCACGTACCTGACTTGCCGCGCGCCATAACCGAGCTGCGGCGGGTGTTGCGGCCGGGCGGGCTGCTGATCGCGGCTACTAACGGCGCGCAGCACCTGCGTGGTCTTCGCGAACTGCCGGCCGAGTTGGCGGACGACTCCGTTGCGGTGGTGGGCGCCAGCAGCCTGGCTTTCACGTTGGAGAACGGCGGCCAGGAGCT
>JBIQMD010000453.1:0-1919 GCA_044463725.1 Truepera radiovictrix | reverse complement strand
CGACGCCAACGAATGGCTGTGGCGGCACCTGGCTGACCGTGAGGTCGTGTCGTTCGGCCGCGACCCACTCGGGGCGTTGAAGGACAGCAGACCTGGCCTGGACGCGCTGCCCTACTATCGAGGCAAGCTGAGCGATCTCACCAACGACCTGCACATGTGGTTGCGGGACGGCTACTCGGTGCAGCTCCTGCTCAAGTTCGAGCGTTCCGGCCGCTACTTGCGGGAGCGCGTAATCGACACCTTCGAGTCGCATTGGCGCAATCACGTCGAGGGCCACCCTGGCAAGATCACGCTGATGCTGGCGCCTGGCGCCCTGGGGGGCTACAAGTCGGATGCTCGCAAGGAAGTCGTCCTCACGGAGGAGCTCCTCTACGGTTACCAGGGCGGCCGCAAGGCAGCCAAGCTCGCTGGCAAGCGCGTGCACGACGCGGCGCAGCTTACCGTCGGCGACTACCTCATCCACCCAGATCACGGCATCGGGCGCTTCGTTGCGCTCGAGCCGCGCACCGTCGTCGGGGTCGTGCGTGACTACCTGCAACTGCAGTACGCGGGCGAGGGCAAGCTCTACCTGCCAGTAGAGCTGCTGCCGCTCCTTCGCCGCCACCCAGGTACGACTGACGACCCGCCGCGGCTCTCCACCCTCGGCACGAACGAGTGGGCGCGGGCGCGTGAGAAGGCGCGAGCGAGCGCGGAAGTCCTGGCCGCCGAGCTGATCAAGACTTACGCGAAGCGCCAAGTCAGCAAGGGCACGAAACTGCCGGCAGTGCCTGAGTGGGACGTGCTCATCGAGCAGAACTGCCCGTTCGTCCTCACGCGCGACCAGCGCGATGCCGTTGCCGCCGTATTGCAGGACATGGAGCGCGAGGTTCCGATGGAGCGTCTAGTGTCAGGCGACGTCGGCTTCGGCAAGACGGAGGTCGCCATCCGCGCCGCGCATCGGGCCGTCGGCAACTCTGCGCAGGTGGCGGTGCTCGTGCCTACGACGGTGCTTGCGCGCCAGCACTTCGAGACGTTCCGCGAGCGCTTCGCTGGCCTGCCCGTCAGCATCGAGATGCTGTCGCGCTTCACGAGCGACGCCCAGGCGAGGGCGGCGCTAAAGGGCCTCAAGGAAGGCACCGTCGACATCGTGGTCGGCACCCACCGCCTGCTCAACGAGGCCATCGAGTACAAGAACCTGGGCCTGCTCATCGTTGACGAGGAGCACCGCTTCGGGGTCGGGCAGAAGGAGAGACTCAAGGGCCTCAAAGCGAACCTCGACGTGCTGTCGCTATCTGCCACGCCAATCCCACGTACGCTCTACATGAGCTTGGTCGGTTTGCGCGACGTATCGCAGATAATGACCCCACCGCAGGGCCGCAAGCCGATCCAGACGGTGCTGCAGCCGTACGACCCACTGGTGGTGCGGCAGGCGGTGCTCTTCGAGCTCGAGCGCGGCGGCAAGGTGTTCTACATCCACGACCGCATCGGCTCCATCGGCTTGCGTGCTCGCACCCTCGGGCAACTCGTTCCTGAGGCGCGCGTCGGCGTGGCGCACGGGCAGATGGGGGAGGCCGAGCTCGAGGAGATCATCCTCGGCTTCGAGGAGGGCGCTTACGACGTGCTCCTCTCGACCACCATCGTCGAGTCTGGCCTCGACATCGCTGGCGCCAACACGCTCCTCATCGAACGCGCGGATCGCCTGGGCCTGGCGCAGCTCTACCAGTTACGGGGACGCGTAGGCAGGCGCGAAACCGAAGCGTGGGCCTACATGCTCTACCCGGGCAGGTTGACGGAACAGGCCCAACGCCGGCTCTACGCCATCGCAGAGCTGAACGACCTCGGTTCCGGTCACTTGCTCGCTGAGAAGGACATGGAGATGCGCGGCGTTGGGAACCTCTTGGGGCCGGAGCAGCACGGGAACATCAGCGCAGTCTCGCTCG
>JBIQMD010000452.1:0-1924 GCA_044463725.1 Truepera radiovictrix | reverse complement strand
GCAAGCGGCCGCGATTATGACGCCGAGAGCGGCAAGCTGAGAGCAGAACTCAAGCGCGGTACCGACGTCGTCGAGTTGTCTGAAGTCGAGGCCAGGGGCCTAGCTGAGGCCGCGCCGCTTGGTGCCTGGGCCGTTGCCGGGCTCGAGGAGCGCGAGCAGAGCCGCAGTCCGGCCGCGCCGTTCACGACGTCCACCCTGCAACAAGAAGCGAGCCGCAAGCTTGGCTTGGCGGCCCGCGACACCATGCGCGTCGCGCAGAGCCTGTACGAGAACGGCTACATAACCTACATGCGCACCGACTCGACGAACCTCTCGCAGGAAGCGCTCGCCGCCACGCGCGAAGCCATCGAGCGGCGGTACGGCGAATCGTTCCTCAGCCAGGGTACGAGGAAACACAAAGGACCTGCCCGCAACGCCCAGGAAGCTCACGAGGCCATACGCCCGGCCGGTACCGAGATGCGCACCGCCGAGGAGCACGGTCTCAAGGGCCTCGAGGCGTCGGTCTACGACCTCGTGTGGAAGCGCACCGTCGCCTCGCAGATGGCGGACGCGCGCATCAAGTTCGTGACGGCGCGCATCAAAGTCACGCAAGCCGATCAGCCTGAGCTGGCGTTCAGGGCGAGCGGCCGCACGGTCCTCTTCCCCGGCTTCTTCCGCGCCTACGTCGAGGGCAGCGACGACCCGGATGCCGCGCTCGACGACCGCGACCAACCACTACCCGGCCTCGCGAGCGGCGACGAACTCGCCTGCTCGAGCGTCACGGCAGAAGGTCACGAGACCAAGCCACCCTCGCGCTACACGGACGCGTCGCTCGTGAAGCTGCTCGAGGCAGAGGGCATCGGCCGGCCGAGCACGTACGCGAGCATCATCGACACCATCCAGGCTCGGGGGTACGCGAGAAAGCAGGGGCAGCAGCTCGTCCCTACCTTCACGGCGTTCGCCACCAACAACTTGCTGGAGAAGCAGTTCAGGCAGCTCGTCGACACGGAGTTCACGGCGCAGATGGAGCGCGTACTCGACGACATCGCCTCGGGTGCGCGCGCGTCAGGCACGTACCTCCGCGACTTCTACCTAGGCGACCACGGCATCGTGCGCCTCGTCGACGACGCCCTCGAGGCCATCGATGCGCGGCAGATCTCAACCGTCGAGAACGAGGTGTGGGCGCCTTACATCGTGCGCGTCGGGCGTTACGGCCCGTACGTCGAAGGTCCGCTCGACGGTGAGACGAAGACGACCTCGCTGCCGCGGGACGTGGCACCTGGCGACCTCACGAAGGCCGCGCTCGAGCAGTACCTGGTCGAGGGCAACATGGGCGACGTCATCGTGGCAACCGAGCCGAACTCTGACGTGCCCATCTACTTGAAGCGCGGGCCGTTCGGTCCGTACCTGCAGCTTGGCGAGACAGGCGAGTCTGACGCGAAGCCGAAGCGCGTGTCATTGCCGCCCGGCGTAGCCCCGCACGACGTGAATGCCGAGTTGGCGCTCAAGCTCATCGAACTCCCCAAGCAGTTGGGCGAGCACCCTGACGACGCGCAACCCGTTGAGGTCGGCATCGGGCGCTACGGCCCGTACGTGAAGCACGGCAGCGTCTACGCCTCGATCCCGAAGGCCGAGTTCCTGCTCGACGTCGGGCTGGAGCGCGCCCTCGAGCTGCTCTCCCAGAAGAAGCGCCGCGGCACGGCGCCCATCAAAGAGCTTGGCGCCGACCCGCGCACCGGTGATCCGATCGAGCTGTACGAGGGGCGCTTCGGACCGTACGTCAAGCGCGGCAGCGTGAACGCCTCACTGCCACGCGAGCTGAGCATCGACGACATCTCGCTCGACCAGGCAAGCGATCTCCTCGACGCCCGTGAGGCGACCGGCGGCGGCGCGCGGCGCGGCCGCGGAGCCAAGGCGGCGGCGGGTACCAAAGCGAAGGCGGGCG
>JBIQMD010000451.1:0-1927 GCA_044463725.1 Truepera radiovictrix | reverse complement strand
GCCGCAGTACTTCCCTCCGAACTCGAACGCGTTCGTTACCTGGGCCGTGTGGGGTGGGGGCGTTTTCGCCTTGCTCATGATGATCGCGTTGCCGTTCTACGCGCGCACCACGAACAACAATGTGGGCGTTCCCGTAGCGCAACCGATCGACTATCCACATAACCTGCACGTCGTGCAGGTCGGCCTAGATTGCCGTTACTGCCACACGACGGTAGAGACCTCGTCGACCGCTTCCGTGCCACCGACGGAAACGTGCATGGGCTGCCACTCGCAATTGCGCGTAGGCACGCCGCAGACGCAGGCCGTCGTCGACTCATGGAACAACGGAACGCCAATCAGCTGGAACCGCGTTCACGAACTCCCCGATTTCGTGTACTTCAACCATAGTGTCCACGTGAACAACGGCGTGGGCTGCAGCAGCTGTCACGGGCGCGTCGACGAGATGGCCCAGATCTGGAAGAACGAGCCCATGACCATGGGGTGGTGCCTCGAGTGCCACCGTAACCCCGAAACGGCACTGCGGCCCGTAAGTGAGGTCTTCAATATGGACTATCAGCCGTTGGCCGAACCAAATGCGCAACTTGCCCTGGGCGCCACCCTCGTGGAGGCGTACCACATCGACACTGACAAGCTCATTCAGTGCTCGACCTGCCACCGATGAGCGACGCCCAGCTAGATCTCACCCAGATCCGCGCGCGGTTAGCTAACCAGGAGGGCCCAGACTACTGGCGCAGCCTCGATCAGCTCGCCGACACCGAGGAGTTCCAGGTCTTCTTGCAGCGGGAGTTCCCGCGCCAGGCCGCCCCGATGGAGGCCGGCCTCGAGCGCCGCGACTTCCTCAAGCTCCTCGGCGCCAGCATGGCGCTCGCTGGACTTAGCGCATGCGCTCGCCCGCCGCTGGCGCACGAGAAGATCGTCCCGTACGTCAAGCAGCCAGACCAGATCACCCCAGGCAAGCCGCTCTTCTTCGCAACGGCCGTCACTTACGGTGGTTATGCAGAGGGCGTGCTCGCTGAGAGCCACCAGGGCCGCCCGACCAAGCTGGAGGGCAATCCTGACCACCCTGCTAGCCTAGGCGCCACCGCCGCGGTCACGCAGGCGCAAGTCCTCTCCCTCTACGACCCGGACCGCTCGCAGGCATACGCCAACCGTGGCACCGCCAGCACCTGGGAAGATGCGTCAGCTGCCCTGACCGACGCACTGGCCGCCCTACCGAACGGCGAGGGCTTCGCGCTGCTCACGGAGAACGTCACGTCGCCAACGCTTGCATCCCAGATCGAGGAGTTCCTCGGCAAGTACCCGGCCGCGCGCTGGTACCAGTACGACCCCCTCCACCCAGACAACGCAGTGGCGGGCGCCCGCCTCGCGTTCGGGACGGACGCGACCGCAGTACATGACCTGAGCAAGGCCGCCGTCGTGGTCGCGCTAGACGCCGACTTCATGAACTCCGGCCCCGCTAGGTTGGCCGACGCTCGCGCGTTCGCGGACGCCAGACGCATCCGCCGCGCGACGGACTCCATGAACCGCCTCTACCAGTTCGAGACGAGCCCGTCCAACTCTGCTTCGCTAGCCGACCACCGCGTTGCGCTCAAGCCGAGCGACGTAGCCGCGCTGGCAGCGGCACTGGCTGCCGCCCTCGGGGTGCAGGCGCCGAACGCCAACCGCCCAGCCGCGGTCAGCACGGAACTCTTCGACGCCTTGGTCGCCGACCTCAAAGCCAACCAGGGCACGAGCGTCGTGATCGCAGGCGAAGACCAGCCGGCCGTCGTTCACGCTCTGGCGCACGCCATGAACCAGGCGCTAGGCAACGTAGGTAAGACCGTCAGTTACCTCCAGCCGGCCGCCGCTCGCCCGGCCGTTCACCGCGACGAACTCACCGCGCTAGTTGCAGGCATGAACGACGGCACGGTCAAGGCGCTCGTCGTGT
>JBIQMD010000450.1:0-1928 GCA_044463725.1 Truepera radiovictrix | reverse complement strand
ACTTCGAGCATCACGTCGTCTCGCGCGGACTCGTTAACGCGAACGTCGACTGCGTCGGCGAGACCGATACGCACCATGGCCGTCTCCAGTTCGTGGAAGCCGTCGCCACGGCGGGCGAGCACGGCCAGCCCCAAGTTGACCTTGCCGTGAGCGGTCTCGTTGAACGTGCTAGACGTGAGCTTCACCTAGCAGTCTCCTCCTCGTCGTTCCACAACGCCAGGAGCGCCAAGCCAAGGCGAAGGTCGTCCCGGGTAGTGACTTTGTGGAGGAACGCGCTGCCCTCCACCAAGGTGACCGCCACACCCATGCGCCTGACGAGTGCGGCGTCGTCAGTTGCTGCCACGCCCGCCGCGTTGGCGGCCTCGTGGGCAGTGAGGAGCAGCTCGCGGCCGAACCCCTGAGGCGTCTGCACGGCCCTCAGGCCCTCGCGCCGCAAGGTAGTGCCGTCTGCAGCGTCAACGATGGTGTCTGCCACTGGCAGTGCCGCCGTGGCGGCGCCCGTAGCCGCCACGGCGGCGAGAACGCGCTCGACTACGGCGCGCGGCAGGAACGGCCGCGCGGCGTCGTGTACCAGCACCACGTCCGCGGTCGTGGCGCGGAGCAGTGACAGCACCGTCGCCTGCCGCGTTTCGGCTCCAGTCACCACCAACGCGCGCCCCGCGACGATCTCGCTTGCCTCCGCCTCGTAACCGCTCGGGACGGCGACGATCACCTCGTCGACCGCCCCGTAAAGGGCGGCAACGCTGTGCTCTAGCAACGTCGCTGCGCCTAGCCTGACGAACGCCTTTGGCCCATGCCCGAGCCTGGTGCCTGCACCAGCGGCGGGCACGAGTGCAGCTGAGCGTCCCGTTACCCCGCTCATGAGCCGCCGCGCCAGCGCGGCGCCCTATCGTTGTCGATGTCCAACAGGTCTAGTGTGCGGCTCGTGATGCCTGCAACCAGCTCGATGATGGTGTCTGGCAAGTTGTAGAAGCCGGGGGCCGCCGGCAGCACGACCGCGCCTGCGTCGTGCGCGGCGAGCATGTTGACCAGCATCGGCCGCGAGTAGGGGGCCTCGCGCACGACCAGCACCAGGGGGCGTCGCTCCTTGATGGTCACGTGAGCAGCGCGCGTGATGAGGGTGTCTGCGTGGCCATGCGCCACTTTGGCCAGCGTGCCGGCGCTGCACGGCACTATCACCATGCCAGCTGCGCGGTGACTGCCAGAGGCGATGGCCGCGCCTAGGTCACTGTCCTTCTCGACGACGTCAGCCAGCTCAGTCAGTTCCTCGAGACCACGCTTGAGCTCCGTAGCCAGCACCTGCTTGGCGCCGTTGCTGACGACCAAAACGGTGCGCACGCCAAGCTGCCGCAAGGTAGCGAGCAGGTCGACGGCGTAAGGCATACCGCTTGCGCCGGTCACTCCGACGATGACGGGCCGCTGCGGCGCGCCAACTGCAAAGGGTTCGATGGGCCGCTCGGTGGTCACGGCCAACAGGCTAACCCGGCGGCCCTTATACTCGCGGCGTGGGCGCTGCACCTGAGCGGCATGCGCTGCGCCAACTTGGAGGCAGTCGGTTTTGGTCACACGACAAGAAGCTCAACAGCACGAGAGGCGCCAAGCACGACCACCAGCGCCGGGCCTGAAACTGCGGCGCAGTAGGGACGAGCGCGTGATCGCGGGTGTGTGCGGCGGCATCGCCGAGTTCATCGGCGCGAAACCGCGCACCGTGAGGATCGTCTACGCACTGTCGGCGCTGCCTTCCCTAGGCTTCACGCTCGTCGGTTACCTGCTGCTGTGGCTCCTCATCCCTGCTAGCCCATCTGCTAGCTAGTAACCAGTCGGGCCGCTTCGTTAGACGAGCAGCCTGACTGGTGTAGCGATGAGTTCGGCTACGCGCGCGAGTAACCTCGCGCCCTGGTCCAACGGCAGACCGCCGGTGAGTGCAA
>JBIQMD010000449.1:0-1931 GCA_044463725.1 Truepera radiovictrix | reverse complement strand
TGACCGACCGTGCCTCCCGAGAATGCGCCGCATGTTGCCTCCTGCGAGCCTGGCGCGGCGCCTGACGAAACATCAGCGACTGGCGCACCACGGCTCGTGCAAACTACTTGACGCTGCAATACTAGCGCCTAGAAGAGTCGTTCGTGAGGTACAGCCAGCTTCGTCACTCTCATATTGTCGTATAGTCACTGGCTGCCCACGCGAGTAGCTGTTCCATCGTCTCGAAGATTGGTGCGGTCACTTGCGCCGCTCCCGCGCGTGACCTGGCCTCGTTGAGGGCCACCTCGACTTCCGGCTCGACGGCCGCGCCCAACTCCTTGATCAGCTCCTCCGCAGCGGCCAAGAACCGGGCGCCATCTGCCGCGTCAGTGTCGACGCTGCCGATGCCAGCAAGCGCCGCCGCCGCCTCCCTACGGTTACCCCAGGTGGTCGACAAGGTGGCGCTCTCCAAGTAGTGTTCGCGGGCAACGTCGACCGCGCCGAGTTGCGCTTCCAGACCTGCGAGGTTGTTGAGCGAAACGGCCTGACCTAAGCGGTCACCGAGCTCGCGGCGCGAAGCGAGGCTCTGCTCGTAGAGGCGCAACGCCTCCGTCAGGTCTCCCCTTTGGGCCACCATGTAGCCAAGGTTGTTGAGCGCAACCGCCACCCCAGACACGTCACCAAGCCGCTGCCTGATGGTGAGGCTCTCCGTGAACAGCGCTTCGGCCCGTTCGCTGTCGCCAGCGTTGGCCGCGAGGATCGCAAGGTTGTTGAGGGCGTTCGCTACCCCGTACTCGTCCTGCGCGTCGCTGCGCATCTGGAGGCTCGCCGTCAACGCCTCAGTCGCCGCCTCCGTCTCGCCGCGGTAAAGGTGGATGTTGGCCAAGCCGTGTAGCGCGCGCGCACCAGCGCGCGGGTCGTTCTTGCCGCGAGCCAGTTCGAGCGCCTCCTGGAGCAGCTTCGCGGCCTCGTCGTACTCACCTAGATGCCAGAGGGCGTTGCCGCCGAGCGCGAGCAGCACTCGCGTCAACTCCTCATCATCTTGCCAAGCGCGCGCCAACTTGGCCGCCGCCTCGAGGCTCGTGCGTGCCGGGCCGTGCTCGCCGCGACGTTCGTACAGCTCCCCGAGCAGCCTGAGGGCGGTGGCCTCGTCCGCGGTGCCGGCCGCGAACGTGAGGGCCTCCTCCAGGCTCTTCTCCGCCCCTGCGTGCGCCCCAACGAAGCTCATGACCTCCCCAAGTTCGAGGAGTGCCGGCAGGCGCTCCGCACCGTGCAGTAGCTCGAGGAGTCTGCTTAGGTAAGTCGTCGCCGCCTCGTTGGCATAGACGGCCTTGGCGGCAGCGGCGGCGGCAGCGAGGTAGTGGCGCGCCTTCGGAAGATCGTCACCAAGCCCGTAGTGATAGGCGAGCACGTCGAGGTCAGCGCCACCCGTAAGCGTCTCGATGTGGCGCGCCAAGCGCGTGTGCAGCCGCGTGCGTGTCTCGTGCGCCTGGCTCTCGTAAGTCACGTCGCGCGTGATGCCGTGGTTGAAGGCGTAGCACAGCGGCTCGCTCTTGTGCAGCGGCGTCAGTCCGAGGTGGCGGGTGGCCTCCAACGCCGCCACGATCTCGTCACGGCCGCTGCCGTCATGACAGGCGAGTACGAAGGCAACCTCGAACTCCAGGCCGACCACGCTAGCTATCTTCAGATTGACGAGCTGCTCGTCGTTCAGGCGGTCGAGGCGCGCCAGAATGAGGCTATGCAAGCTAGTTGGGAGTTCGTTGTCGCCGATGCGCGCGCCTGCCGCGGCGCGTTGCACCACGTCGGTAACGAGCTCCTCAAGGAAGAACGGGTTGCCGCCGGACCGCCGAACGATGGCGCCGATGACGTCGGGGCTTAGCTTCGCGTCGAGCGCGTCGAGCAAGTGATCAACCACTACCCGCGCTTCGGTCTCGGCCAATGGGCTTAGGTCG
>JBIQMD010000448.1:0-1943 GCA_044463725.1 Truepera radiovictrix | reverse complement strand
CGCCAAGAGGAGCAGCAGCGCCTCGAGGCCTTCGCGCCACGCGCCACTAGCACCTAGACCAGCTGCGCGGGCCTTCTGCATGGCGTTCTGCAGCGTCATCAGCTCGGCGATGGCGGTGTTGAAGCGGAACGCCTCCATGTCCTCAGTGACCTCCTTGATGGCGTGGTTGACGGCGCGCCGCAACTCGGCCTCTGAGAACTCGCCACCCTTGGCCGCACCGGCGTCCTCGAGCGTGAGGTTCCAGACGCGAGCGAGGAAGCGCGCCAGGCCGTCGATGCCGCTGTAGCTCCACGGCGCGCCCTGATCCCATGGGCCCAAGAACATGAGGTAGGCGCGAACGGTGTCTGCCCCGTACTGCGCCACGAGGTCGTCGGGGTTGACGACGTTGCCGCGCGATTTGGACATCTTCTCGTTGTCCGAACCCAGGATCATGCCCTGGTTGCGGAGCCGCTTGAACGGCTCGTTCGCGTCGGTGAAGCCGAGGTCGCGCAGCACCTTGGTGAAGAAGCGCGAGTAGAGAAGGTGCAAGATGGCGTGCTCGATGCCGCCCGTATAGGTGTCGACCGGCGTCCACTTGGCGGCCAGCTCGGGGTCGAACGGGCGGTTCGAGTCGTGCGGGCTGAGGTAACGGAACCAGTACCAAGATGAGTCTTGGAAGGTGTCCATGGTGTCGGTCTCGCGCCTTGCGGCGCCGCCGCAGTTCGGGCAGGTCGTCTCGAGGAACGCAGCGTGCGTCTTGAGCGGCGATTCGCCCGTCGGCATGAACGCCACGTCCTGCGGCAGGATCACCGGCAGGTTCTCGAGCTTCTCGGCAACGATGCCGCACGAGTCGCAGTAGACGACGGGGATAGGTGTGCCCCAGTAGCGTTGGCGGCTGATGAGCCAGTCGCGCAAACGGTAGGTCGTCTGGGCGCGGCCGATGCCCTTGCCCTCCAGGTACTCGATGGCTGCGGCGATGGCCGGACTGGCCCTGCCCTTCTCGCCGTTGTGCACGAGGCCGTCGAGCGGTCCAGAGTTGATCATGATGCCTGGCCCGGCCCACGCCTCCTGAAGCTCGGCCGCGCGCAGCTCGCCCTCGAGCCCGTCCGGCCTGACGATGGGGATTATGTCGAGGCCGAACGCGCGCGCGAACTCGAAGTCGCGCTGATCGCCGTACGGCACTGCCATGATGGCGCCCGTGCCGTAACCCATGAGCACGTAGTCGGCTATCCAGATGGGGATAAGCGCGCCGCTCACGGGGTTGACCGCGTGGGCGCCGATGAACTCACCCGACTTCTCCTTGGCGTCAGTCATGCGGTCGAGGTCGGTCTTGTGGCCCGCCCGCTCGACGTACGCCCGCACGGCGGCGAGGCGCTCTGGCGTGGCGAGCTTCTCGACCAGTGGGTGCTCCGGCGCGAGGACCATGAAGGTGGCGCCCCAGAGCGTGTCCGGGCGAGTAGTGAAGACGACTATGTCGTCATCACCTTCCGTCTTGAACGTGACCTCCGCGCCCTCCGAGCGACCGATCCAGTTCGTCTGCATGGCAACGACGCGCTCGGGCCAGTCGAGGCCGGAGAAGTCGAGGAGCTCGTCGGCGTAGTCGGTTATGCGGTAGTGCCACTGCGGCATGAGGCGCCGCTCGATGAGGGCGCCCGAGCGGTCGCCGCGCCCGTCTATCACCTGTTCGTTGGCGAGCACCGTCTGGTCGACCGGGTCCCAGTTGACGAAGGACTCCTTGCGGTACGCCAAGCCCTTCTCGAGCATCTTCACGAAGAACCACTGGTTCCACTTGTAGTACTCGGGGTCGCAGGTGACTATGCGCTTCGACCAGTCGAACATCGCGCCCATCTGCTCGAACTGCTGCGTCATGCGGTCGATGCGCTCGTACGTGAGGCGTGCCGGGTGCACGGAGGTGTCGCCTGCGCGCGCGGCCTTGACGGCGGCGTTCTCTGCCGGAAGGCCGA
>JBIQMD010000447.1:0-1946 GCA_044463725.1 Truepera radiovictrix | reverse complement strand
TCATGCGGCGAAGCATATCAGGTGCTTTGGAAGGCCCCGCCGGACCCCCGCCGGACCCCCGCCGGGCCGCGCACCGCGCCGCGTGTCGTCCAACCACACGCTGGCCCAGCGCGTGCGCAGCATGCTACATCCGCCTCACACCGCTGCAGCGGTATCATGCCCGCACATGACCGAGCCGGTCACGCCGCTCTCCGACGCTCGCACCGGTCGCTCACAGCGCCCGGCCGGCGTCGTCGCGGCACCGCCAACGAAGCCAGGCAGCACCGTCACTCACATCAGCAGCAGCGGCACCAGCGAAGCCGGCCGCGTGCGCAGCGTCAACCAGGACTGGTTCTTCGCTGGGAGCGTAGGGCGTAATGGCCACCTTGGCGTCGTTGCAGACGGCATGGGTGGTCACACGGCCGGTGAGGTCGCCAGCCGCCGCGCCATCGAGACGCTCGTGGCTGCGTTGCGCCAGGGCCGCACTCAACCGCCCGTAAGCCTCGCGCGCGCGGCGCAGGCCGCCAACGTTGAGGTGTACAACCTCGCTCTCGACCAACCCGAGCTCAAGGGAATGGGCACGACGCTAACCGCCGTGCTGATTGACGATCAGATCGGCTTGGTCGGGCACGTCGGCGACTCCCGCGCCTACCTCGTCCGTGGCACGCAGGCCCAAAGGCTGACGGTCGACCATAGTTGGGTAGCTGACCGCGTACGTCAGGGCCTCCTCAGCGAGGAGGAGGCGCGCAAGCACCGTTGGCGCAACGTGATCACCAACGCCATTGGTGCAACGCCGACTTTTCGGCTGGACGTCTTGTACTTCGACGTACTGCCTGGTGACGTGGTCGTGATCGTCAGCGACGGCGTCAGCATGCTCCTCGACGAGGATTCCATAGTTCAGAACGTGGTGGGCCTGCCACCGGACGAGGCCGCGGCCAGGCTCGTCGAGGCCGCCAACGACCGCGGCAGCCCTGACAACGTAACGGCGGTGGTGCTACGCGTAGACGAAGTCGGCCTGCGCCCTAAGCGCTACGACTTGCCTGGGGCGCCGCTCGTGGCGGCGTCCGTCGATATCGGCGAGACCCTCTCTGGCATCAAGCGCGTGGAGGAGGGTTTTCCAAGCAACGGACCGTGGCAGAAGCTGCGTCGGCACCCCATGTTCCCGTACCGCTATTGGCTGATGGGTTGCGCGTACTTGTTGGTGCTGTTGGTGCTGTTCTTGTTGTGGCGCGGTTGATAGGCTGCGGCATGACCGAGAGAGTTGCAACCGAGTCCGCACCTAAGGCCATTGGGCCTTACTCCCAAGCCGTCAAGGTAGGCGGTTTCTTGTTCAGCGCCGGACAGATCGCGCTCAAGCCAGACGGTTCGTGGTTGGGTGGCGACATCACCGCCCAAACGCACCAAGTCATGCAGAACCTCAAGGCCGTGTTGGCCGCGGCGGGCTGCAGCGTTCAGGACATCGTGAAGACGACCTGCTTCCTCGCCAGCATGGACGACTTCGCAGCCTTCAACGAGGTCTATGGAAGCTACCTGGAAGGCAACTTGCCTGCTCGCAGCACCGTCCAGGTCGCACGGCTGCCGAAAGATGGGCTTGTCGAGGTGGAGGTCGTGGCCCGGGTTCCCTAACGACGGTCAGCGCAAGTCAACGCCCGAACGACAAGCGTGGCCCGAACGGTCGAAGACCGCGGGCCACGCTTGACGTACCAGGTGGCTTAGGCGCGTTGCCAGATCAGTTCGCGCTTGGTCTGCTCGATCACCTTCGTGATGGGAATGCCACGTGGGCACGCCTCCGTGCAGTTGTAGGCCGTGCGGCAGCGCCACAGTCCGTTCACGCCGTTGAGCACGCGCAGGCGCTCGGCGGAGCCTTGGTCGCGCGAGTCGAAGATGAAGCGGTGCGCGTTGACTATGGCGGCAGGGCCGATATAGCGGCCGTTCGTCCAGAAGACCGGGCACGAACTCGTGCAGGC
>JBIQMD010000446.1:0-1951 GCA_044463725.1 Truepera radiovictrix | reverse complement strand
GTGGGCGCAGACGGCCGAGGGCAGGGGCCCGGCCTGGTCGAACTCGCTCTTCGAGGACGCCGCCGAGTTCGGCCTCGGCATGCGCCTGGCCGTCGACGCGCGGGCGGAGCAGGCCACCGACCTCGTCGGGCGCCTAGGCGCGCGCCTAGGCGACGACCTGGTCACCGCCCTGCTGCGCGGAGCGGACGCCAGGGACGAAGAGGGCATAGGGGCGCAGCGCGAGCGCGTCGCCGAGCTGCTCACGCGGCTGGATGAGTTCGACCGCGTCGGCAACCTGACAGAGGGCGAGCAGCGCGACAGCGCGCGCCTGCGCACGGTGGCCGAAACGCTCGTGTACCGCCAGCTTTGGATAGTGGGCGGCGACGGTTGGGCATACGACATCGGCTTCGGCGGCCTCGATCACGTCCTGGCGACGGGCCGCGACGTCAACGTCCTCGTGCTAGACACGGAGGTCTACAGCAACACTGGCGGGCAGGCGTCCAAGTCCACGCCGCGCGCGGCCGTCGCCAAGTTCGCGGCAAGCGGCAAGTCCGTCGGCAAGAAGGACCTCGGCCAGATAGCCATGGCCTACGGCAACGTCTACGTCGCGCAGATCGCCATCGGCGCCAGCCCCAAGCAGACCATCGAGGTCCTCCGGGCAGCGGCGGCCTGGCCGGGCCCGAGCCTGATCATCGCTTACAGCCCCTGCATCGCCCACGGCATCGACCTGCGCACGATGATGACCCACCAGCGCGACGCCGTCAGGGCCGGCTACCTCACCCTCTACCACTACGACCCGCAGGAAGCCCTCAAGGAAGGCGGCGGTCAGCCACTCGTGCTCGACTCGCGGCCGCCCAAGGCGTCGCTGGCCGAGTGGGCCTCTAGGGAGGGGCGCTTCTCGGTCCTCGCCCGCAGCCAGCCGGAACGCGCCGCGGCACTGATGAAGCTCGCCGAGGCAGACGCCAAGGCGCGCCGCGCACTCTACGAACAACTCGCGGCCGTCCACCACGAGATGCCTGACGGGGCGAGTGGTGACGCCGCCAGGGCACTGGCCACGGTCGGCACCGAACCGGAGGTAGAAGCATGAGCCCGCGCCTGTCGACCATGTACCTTGGGCTGCCGCTGCGCAACCCACTGGTGGCGTCCTCCTCGCCCCTCACGGGCCGCCTCGACACCCTGCGCCGCCTCGACGACGCCGGCGTTGGCGCGGTCGTGCTCCCATCGCTTTTCGAGGAGCAGCTCGAGCGTGAGGAGCAGCTGCTTGACGACCTCAACAACGTAGGGCACGCGATCTCGCCAGAGATAACCGGCTACTTCGACGCGTTCACAGGCGAACCCATCGGCGCCAGCGCCTACCTGCGCCACTTGGAGGCCGCCAAGGCCTCCACCTCCGTGCCGGTAATCGCGAGCCTCAACGGGCATCGGCCAGGCGGCTGGACGAAGTACGCCAAGCAGTTGGAGGAGGCGGGCGCCGACGCCATCGAACTCAACGTCTACTTCCTCGCCACCGACCCGGACGCCAGCGCGGATGAGGTGGAGCGCCGCACCCTCGAGACGGTTGCGGCGGTCACGAGCACCGTGCGGGTACCCGTGGCAGTCAAGCTGGGGCCGTGGTTCTCCTCCCTGCCGCACCTCGTGCAGGGCATTGCCCACGCTGGCGCGAAGGGCGTTGTGCTCTTCAACCGCTTCTACCAACCAGACGTCGACCTGGACGAGCTGACCGTCAACCCTCACCTCGTGCTCTCCTCTAGCCTCGAGTCGCGCCTTGCGCTGCGCTGGATAGCCATCTTGCGCGGCAAGGTGCGCCTCGACCTAGCAGGCTCTGGCGGCGTGCATGACGCCACCGACGTCGCCAAGCTGCTGCTCGTGGGGGCGGACGTCACCACCATGACCTCGGCGCTGCTGGAGAATGGCCCCGAGTACGTTACGCAGGTGCTGGCGGACCTGGCGACCTGGATGCGCGAACACGACT
>JBIQMD010000445.1:0-1954 GCA_044463725.1 Truepera radiovictrix | reverse complement strand
CTAGTCGCATGATCACGACTTCGGTGCGGCCCCTGAAGTAGCCAGCCAACCCGCCTGCGATGGTGCCGATCGTGAGGCCGACGACCATGGCGAGTAGGCCGACGCTCAGCGAAACGCGGCCGCCTGCCAGCACCCTGGCGAAGACGTCCCTGCCGAGCTCGTCCGTGCCGAGGAGGTGCTCGGCGCTTGGAGCCTTGAGGGTGTTACGTGCATCAGTGCGGTTAGGCGCTTGTGGGTAGACGACCGGCCCGAGCGTGACGGCCAACCCGAGCACGATGAGGAGGAAGAAGGCAACGAGACCGAGTGGTTGGCGCCGGACCTTGCGCCACAACTTCCCTGCGCCACCGCGGCCTTCGGCTGCCGTTTGCAGCGGGTTAGTCACGGTCGTGTCAGTCATGGCGGATGCGGGGGTCGACGACCGCGTACAGCATGTCGACGAGGAGGTTGACGGCCACGACGATGAGGCCCGCAAGCAGCGTCGCGCCGAGGATGACGGGGTAGTCGCGGCCGTTAGCCGCCTCGATGGCTAAGCGCCCAAGGCCAGGCCAGCCGAACACGCTCTCGATGACCACGGAGCCGGAGAAGAGCGCGGTCGTTACGAGGCCGAGGACGGCTAGGACGGGCACGAGGGCGTTCTTGAACGCGTGCTTGAAGAGCACGCGGTTGGGCGGCAGGCCCTTACCTTTGGCCGTGCGCACGTAGTCTGCGCGGTTGACCTCTAGCAGCGCGGAGCGCGTTACGCGCACGACGTTCGGCATAAGGGTGAACGCCAGCACGCCTGCGGGCATGACGAGGTGCTTCATGCGGTCGAGAAAGTCGGCGGAGCGCCCGGAACTGACGATGCCAGAGGCCGGCAGCCACCGCAGCTCGACGGCGAACAGAATTATGGCGACGATCCCCAGCCAGAAGCCGGGGATCGACATGCCGAGGGTCGTGATGGTGCTAACCACGTGGTCGACCCAACCGTTGCGGTAGACGGCGGCCAACGTCCCGAGCAGGATGCCGAGGACGGTGGCCGTGAGGAGGGCCGCGCGGCCGAGGGTGAGGGTGTTCGGTAGCCGCTGCTTGAGCAGCAAGGCTACCGGCAGGCCCTGGTTGTAGCTGATGCCAAGGTCACCGCGCACTACCCCGACCAACCACTTGCCGTAGCGCACCAGGACGGGGTCGTCCAGGCCGTAAAGCTTCAGGAGCGCTTCGCGTTCAGACGCTGTGCGTTCGAAGCTGACGGCAGCGGACGGTCCTCCGGGCGCCAGGTTGATGAGGAAGAACGTCACCACCGAGACGAGCCACAGCACGATGATGCCAAGCCCGATCCTGCGGAGGATGTACGCGGTCACCTAGTCTCCTAAGCTCGTTACGGCTTTACGAACCAGTTGAACGAGTACTGGAAGTTAGCGGCGCTATTGATGTCGTACATGCCGCCGATGCGCGTGTTGCGCACCGCGATCATGTCCGGGTACCAGAGGAAGAGGTAAGGCAGTTCTTCGGCGATGATCTGCTGCACCTGGTGGTAGATGGCGATCTGGCCGTCGAGGGTGGTGGCTGCGCGGCCCTCTTCCCACAGGGCGTCGAGCTGGGGGTTGCGGTAGTTGGGGATGTTGTTGCCGACGTCGGCCGCCGACGAGGCGAAGTAACCGGACTGGTCTGGGGTGGGCGGGGTGCTCCACCACGCCAGCATGGCGTCGTAGTCGCGGTTGACGACGGCCTTCTGGATGAAGGCGTTCCACTCGATCGTGTCTACCTTCACCTCTACGCCTACGTCTTCCCAGTACTGCTGGACGAGGAGCGTGGCTGGCACGAGGTAACCGAACTGGCCGGTCGGCATGTCGATGGTGAGGCGCTGACCGTCCTTCTGCAGGATGCCGTCTGCGCCTGGCGTCCAGCCAGCCTCGGCGAGGAGCGACTTGGCGCGTTCAGGGTCGTACGGCCAGTGGGCGACGTCGGTGGCGTAGAA
>JBIQMD010000444.1:0-1975 GCA_044463725.1 Truepera radiovictrix | reverse complement strand
GGTCGAGCAGGTGAGCATCGTCGTGAGCGCGCAGTTCATCGGGTCGTTCCTCGGCATCATCGCCTCTGGGCTCCTCCTGCGCGCATTGGGCTACAGGCGCGCCCTTGTCATCGCCGCCGCCGGCTTCGTGGCAGGCGTGGCTGCGATCGGTCTCGCTCCGACTTGGGGCATGGTGCTTGCTGGCGCCGTGCTCGCCGGGGCCGGCGCTGGGCTGCTGAACGTGTCCTGTAACCTCATGGTGGCCGTTAGCTTCCGCCCTAAGGCGGCCCCCGCCCTCAACCTCATCAACGCCGTGTTCGGGGTCGGCGCCGTGATCGGCCCGCTCCTCGTGACGACATTGGAGCCGCGCTTCGCACTGCCGTTCCTCATCCTCGGCGCAGGCGGGCTACTGCTCCTGCCCTGGACCCTTCGCTTGCCAGTGCCTGAGGTGGCGCTCCGCGACCGCGGCGCAGCGCCCCTCGCGCTCCTCAACCTTGGCGTCTTCGTTCTCCTCTACATCTTCTACGTCTCCGTCGAGGTGGGGGTTACGTCGTGGGAGACGGAGTTTCTTATCCCGCACTTCGGTGCGCGCGCTGCTGCTTACACGTCGCTCTACTGGCTGGCCATCACGGCAGGGCGGGTGCTGGCCGCGCCGCTCTCGGCACGGCTACGGTCCCACCAACTCGTCCTATACGCCGCGGCTGCAACGCTCGTCTTCATGGTGGCCGCGCACCGCGTGGAGTCTGCGCCGCTAGCGTTCCTCCTCGTCGGACTCAGCCTCTCGCCCATCTTCCCGACCGCCCTGGCCTGGCTGACCGAGGTCTTCCCTCAGCGCGCGGAGCAGGTGACGCCCATCGTGGTGGCTGGCGCCAATCTCGGGCCAGCGCTGACTGCGCCCCTCATCGGCCGCATCGTTCAGGTCGAGGGGGTGAACGTCATCCCTACCGCGCTGTCTGGCTTGGCTCTGGCGTTGCTCCTGGTAGTGGCGGTGTTGTGGTCGCGGACCCGAAGTCGAGCCGGATGAGCGAGAACGCCACGACCAGCATTGGGCCGATGCTCGTGATGGCCGTCGCGTAGAGGACCCACGGTCCAGCTAGAGCGCGCGGCCACACGGGCGTGAGGGTGACGAGGGCACCTAGCATCAAGGCGACGGCAGCCACGTACGCCCAAGCCCCACGGAACGAGCCAGCGCCGAGCGTCACGCGCATGGCGTAGATAACTCCGAGGCTGACAGCGCCAAGCAGGAAGGCGTGGAGGAAGAACACGTGCAGCGGCACGGCGAACAGCCACTCCCTCACTGCAGGTACCGCGCCAGCGAACTCGACGATGCCCTTGATGGCGATCAACGCGAGCGCCAACTGGCGCAGCCACAAGGTCGCGCCGCCTAGCAGCGCTGGCCGGGGTTGCGAGGGCGGCCAGACGGCGTGCACGAGCACCAGCCAGATGAGGGCGGCTACCGTGCTTGCGCTGGCGTCCGCGCCCCCCGCCCAGTCCCAGCCGAGCCCAGCTACGGCGAAACGCGCTGCGCTGCGCACGGCGATCGCCGCAACCACTGCCCATACGAGCAACCCGATCGGACGGCTAGAAAGGCGCCTCTGCGCCCCGTGCCAGGCGGCCAGCCCGACGATGGCGAGGCCGAACCAACCGTCAGCGAAAGCGGTCAGGAACCAGTCGACAAGCGCGAGCATCATTGGCCGCTGTACCTGCCCAGTGGCCCCTAGCATCGCCAGGCCGCCGATGGCGACCGTAGCTACGACTAGCAGAGCAACGGCTCCGTCTAGGAGCCGCAGGACGGGCCAGCGCTTCACGCGCCACGTTGCGGCCACGTACAAGACGACGAACAAGTACCAGGCGATGCCGTTGGCCCCAGACACGAACATCGAGATGGGCAGCGGCTTGCTGCCGCCCAGACTCAGCATGTGGTACCCGGTCTTGAGGAACGGTAGGTAGGTGGCGAGGCCACCGAAGACAGCAAGGGCGGCGGCGAGGCCGAACC
>JBIQMD010000443.1:0-1981 GCA_044463725.1 Truepera radiovictrix | reverse complement strand
AGCCTTCTTGAGCCATGTGCTCCTCCGAATAAGGGGCGCGCGTGGCCCCGCAACAACTAGTTCAGTGGGCGCCAGCGCCCAGTCGACCTGACATGTTAACCCAATGCGCGTGAGAACTACGCAGTAGGACGAGGCGCTTCAGTCGTTGGCGGCGTGCCCTGCGCGCAAGAACTCGGCCAACTGTGCGTCCGTGACTAGCTTGGCGCGCGCGCGTTCCGCTCGGATGATCGACTCGAGCTCCGTGACGGCGCGCTTGACGTCGTCGTTCACGATCAGGTAATCGAACTCTCTCAGCGCACGGATCTCTTCCCTCGCCCGCGCGAGGCGCTTCTGCATCTTCTCTTCGCTGTCGGTACCGCGTCCGCGCAAGCGCCGCTCCAACTCCTCGAGCGACGGGGGTGCAATGAATAGCATGACGGCCTCAGGCACTCGCTTCTTCACCTGGCGTGCCCCAACGAGTTCCAGCTCGAGGAGTACGTCCTGGCCGCGCTCCAACGCCGCCTTGACGGGTGCGTCTGGCGTGCCGTAGTAATCGCCGACGTAGTCTGCATACTCGAGCAGCGCCTGGTCTGCGATCATCCGCTCGAACTGCTCGCGATCTATGAAGTAGTACTGGACGCCGTGCTGCTCGCCCGGCCGCTGACTGCGGGTGGTGGCGGAGACGGAGTATGCCATGTCGGCGAGGAACGGCGCAGCTGCGCTGCGGATGGTGTCCTTGCCAACGCCGGAGGCGCCGGTCATGACGAACAGGATCCCTCGGCGCTGGGTCGCCAGTCCGCTCGGCCGTGACGCGTCCGCCTCGTCAGTGTCCTGGTTCACTCGCAGTGCCAGCCTCCTCGGCGCCCGCCCCCGGACTACATGCGCCAATCCCTACGCTCTCGTCGTAGGCAGGGCGTGACTTTACCACGCACGCAGTTCGCTGCTGCCGCCTGCTCATGCGTTCTCCCGCCAGGGAGCCCGCATCAGCGCCCACGCGTAACGTCGGTGGTGCGGGTGCTAGCATTGAGTCCCGGGTAGGTGAACCATGGACCGCAAGTACATCTTCGTCACCGGTGGGGTGGTTTCAAGTCTCGGGAAAGGCATAACGACCTCGAGCATCGGCGCGCTCCTGCGCGCGCGCGGTTTCCGCGTTACCGCCGTCAAGATCGACCCGTACGTGAACGTGGACGCAGGCACGATGCGCCCCTACGAACACGGCGAGGTCTTCGTTACGGACGACGGCGCAGAGACCGACCTTGACATCGGCACGTACGAACGCTTCCTCGACGTAGACCTTGGGCGTGGCAACAACGTCACGACCGGCCAGGTCTACTTGAGCGTCATCGAGAAGGAGCGCAAAGGCGCGTACCTCTCGCAGACCGTGCAGGTCATCCCGCACGTCACCGACGAGATCAAGCGCCGCATCTTCGAGGCCGGAGACGCGGCAGACGCCGAGATCGTGCTCGTCGAGGTCGGGGGCACGGTTGGCGACATCGAGTCGCTCCCGTTCCTCGAGGCCATCCGCCAGATCCGCTTCGAACAGGGCAGGCACAACACCCTGTACATCCACGTTACCCTCGTGCCTTATCTCGGCACCAGCGAGGAACACAAGACGAAGCCGACGCAACACTCCGTTGCGACTCTTAGGGGCGTCGGCATTCAACCAGACGCGCTCGTGTTGCGCTCGCAGCAGGCCGTTCCCGAGTCTGGGCGGCGCAAGATCGCGCTCTTCTCCAACGTCGCTCATGACGCCGTCTTCAATGCGTACGACGCCGACTTCGTGTACGCCGTCCCCGACATGCTCGAGCAGCAGGGCGTCGGGCGTTTCATCGAGGAGATGCTGCGCCTCGAGCGCGTCACCCCCGAGCTGCGGGCTTGGCTAGAGGCCGTGCGCGTGCTGCGCCAACCGCAGCAGCGCGTGAGCATCGCCGTCGTCGGCAAGTACGTTGCCATGCCGGACGCCTACCTCAGCCTCATGGAGGCCCTCAAGCACGCCGGCATC
>JBIQMD010000442.1:0-1982 GCA_044463725.1 Truepera radiovictrix | reverse complement strand
GTTCGTCGACATCGACGACGAGACCCTCAACCTTGATCCTGGCCTGCTCGCGGCCGCCGTCACGGACCGCACTAGGGCCGTGCTTCCCGTTCACATCTTCGGACTGCCCGCGGACATGACGGGCGTCATGGCCGTCGCGGAGCAGCACGGACTGGCCGTGGTGGAGGACTGCGCGCAGGCGTTCGGCGCCAAGCACGCTGGGCGGCGCGTTGGCGGCATCGGGGCGATCGGGGCGTTCAGCTTCTACCCCACCAAGAACTTGGGCGCGTACGGCGACGGTGGCCTGATAACCACCAACGACGACGAGGCGGCCGCCAAGCTGCGCACCCTGCGCAATCACGGCTCGAGCCCTCAAGAGAAGTACCTGCACGTCGGCCTGGGCCACAACTCGCGGCTGGACGCACTGCAGGCGGCCGTTCTGCGCATCAAGTTGGCGAAGCTGGACGGGTGGGACGCCAGACGCCGCGAACGCGCCTCCGCTTACCGCGCGGCGCTAAGCGCCTTCCCTGCCGGCGAGGACGGCCTGCGCCTGCCGCCTGACAGCCCCGAGCACCGCTACCACCAGTTCACCTTGCGCCTGCCACCGGCTAGGCGCCAAGCGTTCGAGCGCGAACTGCATGCGCGCGGCGTGGCGTTCAGCCACTTCTACCCGTCGCCCCTGACGCGGCAACCGGCGGGAGCCGATTTCGGACCCGCGCCGGTTGCGGAGCGCGCCTGCGAGCGCGTGATCTCCGTGCCTATCCATCCATGGCTGCCCGACGAGGCCATCGCCATGGTTGCAGAGGCGGCTGCCGCGGCGTTCTAGACCCGGTTACCTCACCTCGAATGCGATGTGGAATGGCGGGATGACCTCTCCCGGGTGATCTTGCCAGTTGAGCATGGGCACCTGGAGGTAGGTCGCGTTCGCGGTGGCGGTGTTCGGTGGCGCACCAGGGCCCTCCAGGTCGCCTTGGTAGATGGCCGGGTAGAGGCTGATGAAGTGCGTGCCGCTGGCGCCGGGGGCCTTGAGGTGGATGGTGACGTCGCCTTTGCTGTTGAACCCGCAGCCGTAACCGAGGTAGCCGTTGTCGAGGAGGAGGGTGTAGATGTTGGCCGTCTCGGTCCAACCAACGCCCTTGATGGTGATGACGATGTCGCCGCCTGGCGCAACGGGACCGGTCGGCGCGGCGGCGATGCTGGGCGTGATGGTGTACTCGAGGTCAGCGCGAATGTCGCCGCTCGTGGCGGCGATGGTGTGACTGCCGCCGAGGTCGTCTGGCGTAGCCAGCGTGTACCTGAACGCCCCCGAGCTGTCGGCCGTGACTGTGCCTAGCGGCTCCTGGACGACGTCCCAGCCTTTCCCGCTCAGGCGATTGCCGCGCACGGCGCTCCAACTGAGGTCGACGAGCGCGCCAGCCGGGAAGCCAACGCCCGCAAGTTGCACGGGGCTGCCCACGATGCCACTCAGGTAGTCCGCGGTTAGGGCCGCGCCCGTGTCACGCGCCTGCGTGCCAGGTGTGCGGAGGAGCTGCTGCTCGGCGACCGTCGGCCAGGTAGCCGCCGGTCCGTCCATCACCTCGAACAGCGCCCCCATTACCGTTGGCACTTGCGGGTTGTAGATGGGCGCCTGCTGCTGGTTGAGGTATGGCACCGGGTGGGTGCCAGAGAGGACCTGCAGCGTGTGCAGGCCAACAGCGCCGGCGGCGGGAATGACCGCCGTAGCTGTGCCCTTGGTGATGATGGCCGAGAGCCAGCCGCTGTGCGCGCCGTCGTACGAGAGGTGCCACACCGACTCCCAGAAGCGGTACCCCACGCCGGTAAGCGTGACGGTGATCGGCGTTCCTGGCGGGCCCGACACTGGCGAGATGGTCAGGTTCGGCGCAACGACGAAGCCCTGGCGCGCCGCTTGCACGCCGTCTTGCTCGACGAACACGTTGTGAACGTAGCCGTAGTCTTCCGGCACTACGAAGGTGGTGGTGGCGTTGCCGCTGGCGTCGGCGGTT
>JBIQMD010000441.1:0-1996 GCA_044463725.1 Truepera radiovictrix | reverse complement strand
GGCCATGGCAGAAGTGTAGCGCCGCAGTCGCGCTAATGTACTGAAAACCGCCGCCTTGCGCGTGCGCGAGACGGCCAACGCCAGAGTGCGCCGCAAGCTAAGGGGAGATAGTCATGCCAGAGAAGATCGTTGACCGAATCGGCCAAGCGGTGTGGGCCGACGTTACGGCGCCCGACGTGCCAGCCGCAGCCGGCTTCTACCAACACGTGTTCGGCTGGGAGTACAACGTGGCGCCCTCTGAACTCGCCTACTACCACACTGCCCTCGAGGCGGGAAAGCGCGCGGCAGGCATAGGTTCTCTGTCTAGTCCGGACGCCGCTTCAAGGTGGACCGTCTCCTTCGCCGTCAGCGACGTGCACGCGGCGGTCGCGCGTGCCAACGACCTCGGCGCCATCATCGTCATGGAACCGATGGAGATCCCTCAGCAGGCCCTTGTCGCGCTAGCGGAGGCGCCGGGCGGGGCCAGGTTCGGCTTGTGGCAGCCGTATGGCAACCACGGCTTCGAGGCGCGCGCAGAGCACGGCGGTTTCGCGTGGTGCGAAGCAAGCGTTGCAGACGTCGAGGCGGCGGTGGCGTTCTACTGCGGGCTGTTCGGCTACGAGGCCGCGCCAGCGACGAGCGGCGGGCAGCGCGTCCTCAGCTTGGCCGGCCAACCGACCTGCGGGATCAGCCCACGTCAGGATTACCAATCTCACGACGTGTGGACGCCTTACTTTCAAGTTCACGACACCGACGCTGCCGTAGCTGCAGTGCAGGCCGGCGGTGGCGAGGTGCTATTCGGGCCGGAAACCACTAGCGAGGGCCGCGTGGCAGTGTTCAGCGACGAGAACGGGGCGCACTTCGGGGTCGTCAACCCCTGAGTGCGCGCCGCCGCCGCCCCAACGGGAGTCGCTGGGGTATCCCAAGGTGTACGACCACCCATGCACGCGGGCCTACACTTCAGTCATGGGACAGAACGATCGACACGGAACGAAGCTGGAAACGCCCGCCGAACTCCGCGCGCGCTTGAGCCCGATGGAATGGCGCGTAACGCAGGAGGCTGGCACGGAGGCGCCATTCACGGGTGAGTTCTGGGACCACTTCGCGCCAGGCGATTACCACTGCGTGGTGTGCGGCACCGAACTCTTCGATGCGCCAGACAAGTTTCACTCGGACTGCGGTTGGCCGAGCTTCTCCGAGGTGGCGGCACAAGGCCACGTCACGACTCATGCGGACTTCTCGCACGGCATGCAGCGCGTGGAAGTGCGGTGTGCAACGTGTGGCGCGCACCTAGGGCACGTCTTCCCCGACGGGCCGGGGCCGAAGGGTCTGCGCTACTGCATCAACTCGGCCGCGTTGAGCTTCGTTCCCGCGCCTGACCAAGGGGAGGCCTCTGGAGGCTGACCTGCGTCTGACAACGACCTCGTACGTTTATCCCGTAGCCGCTTGAGCGCCTGGCGGCCGTATAGTGCGGCTACCGGGCTACTCAAGGACACGCGGGGGCTAAGCCTCCGACAACGCAGGAGGTCGACGTGAAACGCGTTATTTTCGCCATAACCACCCTCGCCGCACTCTCGTTCGTTTTCGCCCAAACCCAGATCGAGTTCTGGTACGCATTCTCGGACGCCAACCGTTCCGGTTGGATCCAAGACCGCATGACCGAGTTCAACGCTCAGCTCTCCGAGGATGGGCGGCCGTACGTAATAGTCGGCGAGCGTAAGGGCAGCTACCCAGAAACGCAGCAAGCGGCCGTGCTGGCAGCCCGCCAAGGCAATCCTCCCCACCTCGTGCAGCTTTACGAAGTAGGCAGCCAGATCGCCGTCGACTCCGGCATCTTCATCCCCGTCGGAGAACTTGGGGAGTTCGACACGTCCGACTACATCGCCCCGGTACTGAACTACTACACCATCGACGGCCAAGTGAACTCCATCCCCTTCAACTCATCCAGCCCCATCACCTACGCCAACAAGAGCCTGATGGACGCAGCTGGCGTGGCGACGGTGCCACTCACCTACTC
>JBIQMD010000440.1:0-1998 GCA_044463725.1 Truepera radiovictrix | reverse complement strand
AGTCGTTGAGGTCGGTGAAGGGGATGTTGTGGTGAGAGTAACTGACCATGCCTGCTGCGCCAAGCACGCGCGAGAACCGGGTGCGGGCGTGTTCGAGGGAGACTGGGTTACGTTTCTGCGGCATGATCGATGACCCTTGGACCAGACTATCTTCCAAGCGGTACCAGCCGGATGCGGCCCAGGACAAGAGATCGTTAACGAACCGGCCCAACCCAAGCGCAACCGACTGGGCAAGGCTGACGATGTCGAACTGCCAGTCCGCCGAGGCGACGGCGTCGTACGTGTTGCCTACGGGGGCGTCGAAGCCGAGCCTGGCGGCCGTGAACTCGCGGTCGAGCGGGTGGCTGCTGCCTGCCAGCGCAGCTGCGCCGAGCGGGGAGGTGTTCATGCGCGTGTACGCCTGCTCTAGGCGCTGCGAGTCGCGCGCTAGTTGGTCCTCGACGGCCCCGAGGTAGTGCGCAACGGTGGTCGGTTGCCCCGGCTGGTGGTGAGTTTGGGCGATGAGCACGGTGGAGACGTGCGCGTTCGCTTTCTCGATGAGCAGACGCCTCAGCTCGAGCAGACGCTCGCCGGTGTCTAGCAGCGAAGCGCGACCGTGCATCTTGTAGACCGTCATGTCGAGGTCGTTGCGGCTCAGGCCAACGCGGATGAGGCCGACCACCTCGCCCAGGTCTGCTTCGAGCTTGCGCTGCAGGGCGAAGTAGTAGTCAGGCACGTCGTCTGCTTGTTCAGGGCGCGGCGCGTCGTGGAGCGCCACTAGCGCGGCGCGCACCTGGGCGCCAGCAGTCTGATCCGCCTCGCCCGCGTAGGCGGGGAGGCGCATGACGGTGTCAAGGTGCGCCGTCATGGCGTCGATGAAGTGGTGTGAGAGGTGGGTGGCCGCGTGCTGGAAGTCCGGTTCCAGCACTTGCTTACGGTAGGCGGGGTGCCAGCTCACGCGGCTTCGCCCCCTTCCTTAGGTTCGTCTGCGAGTTGCAGGAGGCGGGCGGCATTGCCGCCGAAGATGAGCGCCACGTCTGCCTCACTAACGTTCAACGTGTAACAAGCGCGCAACTGGTCGAGCAGGTAGCGCTCCGAGAAGCCGCGCGGGAAGAGGCTCGAGTCCGACCCGAACACGATGCGCTCTGGTCCGATGGTGTCAAGCGCCTTGCGGTAAAGATCCTCGAGCGTAAGTGGGTAAGGCATCCAGCGCATCCACTGGTTCGAGCCTGACGTGTCGATGTAGATGTTAGGCAGGCTCCAGCAGAGAGCGAGGAGGTCGTCGTAGTAGCCGGCGCCGAAGTGCGGGATGAGGAACGGGATCTCGGGGAACGCGCGCGCGACTTCGAAGAGCGAGAGCGGGCTCATGCGGGGGTGCTGCACGATGCCGCCGCCGCGCCCGAGGAAACCGAAGTGGATGAGGGCAGGCAGTTGCCGCTCGGCGAGGAACTCCCACACGCCGCGCAGTTCTGGCGCCTCGAACGGGTGATCCGTGCGTGGCCCGAGTAGCTTGTAGCCGCGCAGGCCGAGGTCGTTGACGGCGCGCTTCAGCTCGACGTCCGCGCCCGGCTTGAGCGCGTGGTGCGCGAGGCCGATGAACTTGTCCGGGTGCCGCGCCACGAGGCCGGCAAGGCGGTCGTTGTTGTTGGCGCTCACGAAGACAACCTTGCGCAGGCCGTAACGCTCGACCTCGCCGACCCAGCGTTCCAGATTGGCGTCGACCTCGGCGTCCGTCTTGGCGGCCGGTTCGGTTGGCTCGGTGTTCCACTCCATCGCCATGCGGTTGCCGCGGTCCTTGGCGTAGGCCTGGAGTAGTGGGTGCTGTTGTTCCGGCACGGGCGGTAGGCCCATCGTGTCGTGGATGGGGAAGTGAGTGTGCATGTCTATGACGCGGAGGTGGCGGTAACTCATAGTGAGCTCCCTACTTGCTCGAGGCCGCAGACGCTGGCCGTCAGGCTCTCGAGGGCGATGTGGCCGAGCCCGTACAGGGCAGCGATTGGACCCAACGAGCCTGCCCTC
>JBIQMD010000439.1:0-2013 GCA_044463725.1 Truepera radiovictrix | reverse complement strand
AGGCCATGCTCGAGCGCTACGCGGCCTGGTCGCGCTGGCAGGTGGCGGCCACGCAGCACGAGATGGGCGACTTGGCGGCGTTCGAGTACCCGCGCACGCGCGCGGGTTGGAACCGCCTCCTCTGGTACCAAGGCGTGTTTGCCGAACGCGCGCTCGAGCTAGCACCCCGCCGCGGCTGGGGTTACCTCAAGGCGCTGCGGCGCGCGCTGCCGCCAGCCGACCGCGGCGAGTTGGCCAGGCGTCTAGTAGAGATCGAGCCGAGCTTCAAGCCGTGGTTCGCGGTCTTCGGCCGCGCGCAAGGAGTCAGCCAAGATCAGGTCTGAGCGTGTCCTCTCACACGGCCATGACGAGGTCGTAGCGCAACTGCTCGGCCACTAGTGCGAGGTTGTCGCGTTCGTCCGGCTGGCAGGCAGAAATGAGTTCATCTGCCCGCTTCAGCGCCTCGCGGGCGCGGGCGTCCTCGCCCAAACTCATGGCGCTCTGTGCCATTGCAAGCGCAGCCTCGGCCGCGACCTCAGGTGGAAGCTCGAGAGCGGACACACGCCCATAGAGGTCGAAAGCTTTGGCGGCGTCGTCCTGGGTGGTCGCCAAGTCTGCCGCGGCGAGGTAGTGAGCGTAGGCGGCCTCGTGGGCGCCGCCAAGCTCGAAGTGCTCAGCCGTCATGGCGGAGAACGCTAACGGGGCGTGCTGCTCGAGCCATGTAGCTATGCGCAGGTGCAGGACAGGCCGTTCGCCATAAGGGATCATGCGCAGCACCCCGTTGCGTAGCAGCTCGCTCTGGAAGCGGTACTCGATCTCGTTCGGTATGGAGGAGGTGGGTTGCGCTACGAGCATGTTCTCCACCACCAACGCACCAACGTCAGAGGCCACCGTAGAGCCGGCGAGCTCGCGTAAGAGGCCCTCCCAGATCACCTCGCCAGCCAGCGCGGCGTAAGCAAGCACGCGGCGGTGGTGCGGGTTGATCATGTCGAGGCGCGCCTGCAGCAGCGAGGCGAGTGAGCCGGAGAACGCCTCCTCGGAGGCAACGGAGAGCGCACGCCCCAACTCGAGCACGTATGCGGGCACGCCGCCCACCTGCTCGACGAGCTGAGCGACGGCCTCGCGCATGGGCGAGCCCGTGACCTCCGCCAGCAAGGACAGGGCTTGTTCCTTCGCGAGCGTGTGGAGGTGCAAGACGGCGGCGTCCTTGTGGTCAGTAAGGCGCCGTGCCGTGTGCAGGATGAGCAGCGGTGCTTGCAGGTGCGTAAGTAGGGCGAGGAACTCGTGCAGGGCCGGATCTCGCGGTTGGTTCTCGACCACCAAGACGAGCGGCTTCTGCGCCTCCCCCTCAGAGTCGTTGCGTCGCGCCAACGCCAAGAGCAAGTCGCGCCAAGCGAGGCCGGTGCGGTCGACGCTGCGGCGCTCAACGCGCTTCCACGCGGTGCGCGGCGCGAGGTCGAGGCTGGCGAGGATGAGGCGGTGCCAGCGCGATTCTCCCGGCAGCAACTCGTCTAGTCGCCGCTGCACCCGCGGGGCTGCGCTGCGTTCCTCCTCGCCGACGCGCAGGCCGAAGACTTGTCTGCCCAAACCCAAGAAGCTGAACTCTTCGCCCGTCGTTGGCTCGAGCCACAGCGCGCGCCCGCCCGAGCCAACGCTAGCTAGGAACTCGCGCACGAGGCGCGTCTTGCCGCGGCCGGCCTCGCCGACGATCCAGAGTTCGCGCGGAGCGCCGCTGGCGGCGACCTCGTCGTACAGCTCCCTGATCCGCGCCATCTCGGCATCGCGACCTACGAACCTGACGTTGGCGTAAGGGTCGGACTGGAGCCGGTTGCGCGCCACGAGGAGGTGGGCCGACGTTATGTCGGGGAAGCCGTGGAGGCTAAGGGGTCCTGTTGAGCGGTAGTGCAGGCGGTTGCGCGTCGAGCGGTAAGTCTCCGGGCCAACCCACACTTGGCCCGGTTCGGCTGCCTCTTCTAGCCGCGCCGCAAGGTTGACCGCGCTGCCCATCACCGTGTACGAACGCACGCGCCCAGA
>JBIQMD010000438.1:0-2014 GCA_044463725.1 Truepera radiovictrix | reverse complement strand
GACCGCCTTAGCCCACTAGCGCGCGGCGGCCCGGTCGTCGAGGCGATCCACGATGACTGGGATGACCTTGCGCAGGTCGTTGCCGAGGAACGCGCCCGGCAGCACGGCGCGCTGCTCGTCAAAGGCGCTGCCCCCCACGACCAGCACTGACTCGAACCCGCTCAGCAGCTCGCGGTGTTCAGCCAGTTCGGCGGCCGCTGCAGAGCTAGCCGCGGACAAGAACACCGCTTCGGGACGAAGCGTGCGTACCAGCGCAACGAGATCTAGCAGCGGCGTGTCTGCGCCCAGGTAGACGGCGTCAAGACCGCTGCGGCGCAACAAGAGTGCCACCATCAACGCGCCGAGTTCGTGCCGCTCACCGGGGGCGCAACCGACTAGCACCCGCCTCTGCCGCCCTTGCCCTGACATGAGGCCGAGCAATGCCCGCAATCGTCCTTGTACGAAGTTGGTGGCGAAATGCTCGGTCGAGACCAGTAGCTCCCCGGCATGCCAGCGCTCTCCTACCTCCACCATGGCGGGCGTGATCACTTCGATTAGCACGTCTTCAAGGGTATGAAGCGCGAACGCTTCACTCAAGACCAGCTCTGCCCGCGTTTCGTCGAGACTTGCCAAGACCTCGACCAGTTCGGCTGCGAGGTTCGCGCTAGGCCGCGGGCCCTCACTGACGCGGCCTTGCTCGCGGACCCTGGCAGCAGCGCGCGACGCAGGCACTCCCTCTGCGATCAGGGTGCGCATGGCAGCGATGCGCCGCAGGTCATCGTCATCGTAGAGGCGGTAACCGGAACTCGCGCGCTGCGGCAGGGGGAAGTCGTAACGCCGCTCCCATTGCCTCAAAGTACTAGCGGGTATCCCCGTTCGCGCCACGACCTCAGCGACGGTGTACTTGCCAGGCATCTCGCCTCCTAAGCATTGAACAAACCTTATACGGTTCTCGTGCCCAGCCTACGGCACGGCGGAGACGCGGAATGTAACGAGGGGGCTAGACAGCTTGAACAAGTTGTGTATTATGTTTGTCAAGAGCTTGTAGAACCTTTGTTCAAGGCTACAATGTGCTCTGGCAAAGAAAGGTTTCACCATGAAGAAGCTCCTAGCCATGTTGACCCTAGCCGCCCTCCCCGTCGTCGCCAACGCCCAGACGGCCGCGCCCGCCACCGTAGTGGAACTCGCAGCAGGCAACCCCGACTTCTCTACCTTGGTGACCGCGGTCCAAACCGCCGGACTGGTCGATACGCTGTCTGGCGAAGGCCCGTTCACCGTGTTCGCGCCCACCAACGAAGCCTTCGCTGCGGCGCTCGAGGCCCTCGGCATCACTGCTGAGCAGCTTCTCGCTCGACCGGACCTCGGCGCGATCCTCACCTACCACGTCATCCCGGGCAAGGTCCTCGCAGCCGACGTCCTAGCTGCTGTCGCAGCCGGTGGCGGCGAGTTCAAGGTCAAGACCGTCAACGGCGCCGACATCACGGTCACCGTCGTGGATGGCATGGTCAAGCTGAACGGCGTAGCCACCGTGACCGCTACCGACCTCATGGCGGGCAACGGCGTCGTCCACGTCATCGACGCGGTGCTCCTTCCCCCAACCGAGTAACGATCCGAAGCAGTCTGCTAACTTAAGCCCTCGCTTGCGTGGCCGGTCATCTGGACCGGCCACTGCTGCGTGAGCCCACCCCACCTCGACCGCGGCGCCTAATCAGTTTCGCCGCCACGGGCCGCGTTCAGCCAAGGCACGCGCTACGCCGCCTTTGCGGCCGCCGGGTTCCTCGTGTTCGGGCTCCTGGCCACACTTCGGCTGTCGGGCGAGACCTCCGTAGACGCGGCGTTGAGGATGGAGAGGGGATGATGGAGGCATGACCGCATACCCAGCGCAGCAGCGTAGGCGCACCAGGTCGCGGGCGGCACGGATCACGCGCACCGTGCTGCTCGGGCTAGCCAGCCTGATCGTCGTTACCATCATCGGTTTCGTTGCGTGGTCCAAGACCGGCATCATGCCGGCCGAAAGCCAACCTCTGGCGGCGGT
>JBIQMD010000437.1:0-2026 GCA_044463725.1 Truepera radiovictrix | reverse complement strand
GAGGTACTGCTCGCCGGCCAGCTTGTCGATGGCGTAGGGCGTGAGGGGACGTAGCGGTGCCGTTTCGGCTAGGGGAAGCGTCTGCGCGTCCCCGTACACGGCCGCCGAGGAGGCGTAGAGGCCTCGGCGTACGCCTTGTCTGGCCGCCTCAGCGAAGAGCTGGATGCTGCCAAGCAGGTTGGTGCGGTGAGTCACAAGCGGTTCGCGCACCGAGCGCTCGACCGAGGCCACCGCCGCCAGGTGCAGGAATGCGTGGCAACCGCTCAGCGCAGCCGTAACGGCGCCTGCGTCCGCCACGTCGCCCACCAGCAGGTCGAGGCGGTCGGCCTGCGGAAGATTCTCCCGCTTGCCCGTGGAGAGGTCGTCTAGCACCACGACCTCATGGCCGCGCCCCAGGAGCGCGCGTACCATGTGCGAGCCGATGAACCCGGCGCCGCCGGTGACGAGTACCCTCATACGTCCCACTGAGGTGCGTTCTCGGGATTGACGAGGCGCTGTCCACGAGTCAGGCCGAAGATGGCCGCCATGTCGGCATCCGACAGCTCGAAGTCGAAGATGTCGATGTTGGCCGCGCGCCTCGCCGGGCTGGCCGACTTCGGGATGGTGGCCATTTTCGGTTGCTGAACGAGCCAACGCAGCGTGATCTGCTCTGGCGTCTTGTCGTGCTTAGCCGCCAGCTCTTGCAATACGGGTTCGTAGTGCGTGAGGCCCTTGGCCAACGGCCGATAGGCGGTCACGAGGAGGTCGAGCTCCAGCGCCTGCTCAAGCACCTTGGCCTGCGATAGGAACGGGTGGTACTCCACCTGGTTGCAGAACACGTCGGTGACCTCCTGCGCCGCCGCCACCAGGCGCGTGGGGAAGTTGCTGACGCCAACGTGTCTGATCAACCCCTCCGCCTGCAGGGCGGCCAACCCCTCCAGTGCCGCGGAAACGGCGACTGGCTCCTTGGGCCAGTGCAGCAGCATCAGGTCGATGTGACCGCTGCCCAGCGCTGCTAGGCTTTCGCGGGCGGACTCCTCGGCGCGGCCGTAGTTAGCAGGACGCAGCTTGCTCACTAGGAAGACCTCTTCCCTGGGCACACCGGAGCGCCGCAGCCCTTCGCCCACCTCGGGCTCGTTCTCGTAGCTCTGGGCGGTGTCGACGTGCCTGTAACCCTGCGCCAAGGCGTCGGCCACGGACATGACGCAGTCTTGGCCCTTGATGAGGTACGTGCCGAACCCGAGCGCCGGCACACGCACCCCTTTGATGGTCTGATAGATCATGGCAGATGCTACCCAATGACCCGACCCCGGCGGGTCAGGAAAGGGTGCGCGGTTCCGTCGGCAGCCCGCCGATGTTCCTCGTCTGGACCACAGGCGTGAAGTGGCACCCTTCGAGGAAGCCCTCGAACAGAGCCCTGATGCGCGAGTGATCCGAGCGCAGTGCAGCGTTCTGCAGCGCCTCGATGGTGGAGGTGAGCGCTGCGGAATCAACCGGCTCGGTGCGCGCCACGAAGATCTTCTCGTGAGCGGTCTGCGAGGTGCGCTCCTTCTCGGTCATGAGTTCTTCGACCAGACGCTCACCAGGACGGATGCCGGTGTAGCGGATGGGGATGTCCACATCTGGCTCGAACCCAGAGAGCCTGATCAGGTCGCGCGCCAGGTCGACTATGCGCACTGGCTCGCCCATGTCGAGGATGTAGACCTCGCCGTTGCGGCCGTTGCCGGAGGCCTGCAGCACGAGCTGCGAAGCCTCCGGGATGGTCATGAAGTAACGCACCATCTCGGGATGGGTGATGGTAACCGGCCCGCCGGCCGCGATCTGGCTCTTGAAGATGGGGATGACGCTGCCGCGGCTGCCAAGGACGTTACCGAACCTGACGGACACGAAGGTCTGGCCGGGTCCGGCGCGGCGCGCGGCGTCTTGCACGAGGAACTCGACCATGCGCTTGCTGGCGCCCATGACCGACGTTGGGTTAACGGCCTTGTCGGTGGAGATGTTCACGAAGTGCGTGACGCCGTGCTTGAGCGCCAGGTTGATCAGGTTG
>JBIQMD010000436.1:0-2028 GCA_044463725.1 Truepera radiovictrix | reverse complement strand
GAGAAGAGGCTGGAAGTGACGGGTTGAGCCCAACAGAAGTGGGCTCAAGCCCAGGCGTGTTAGTCGGAAGAGCACAGGAACTCGCGTTTCTGCGAGGGAACGTCGAAGCCGCTGCAAGCGGTGAAGGCCGGATCGTGCAGTTGGTGGCCGAGGCGGGGATGGGCAAGTCGAAACTGCTGAAGCACGCGCTTATGGGCAGTGCTCCCAGGCTCCGCGTAGTCCGCGGCGCCTGTCAGGCCTTCGGACGCACCGCGCCCTACCGGCTCTGGAAGAGCGTGTTCTACCAGCTACTGAACGTCGGTGAAGCCGGCCCAGTCCACGAGCGCATGCCCGCCGTTCACAGCGCGCTGCGCCAGTTGGACGACGCCCTTGTGAGTCAGGCACCGTTGCTGACGCCGGTATTGGATCTGCCTCTGGAGACCGGCCACGACCCGGCGGGCGAGGACGCCGAGGCGCGTAACGCAGCGCGGCGCACGCTGCTTCTCAACCTGTTCCGGACCGTGGCTAGGCGGACCGCTGAGGACGGCGCGACCCTCGTACTGGTGTTGGAGGACCTGCACTGGCTGGACCCGGCGTCCGAGGAGTTACTGCAGGCGCTCGCGCCAGCAGCTGAAGCGCTGCCCGTGCTGGTACTGACAACCACCAGGCCAGCCGAAGCTGTCGCAGCGGCCGCGCCAGGCACCCTAGAGATGGCAACCACGTTGGAGCTGACGCCGCTCGACCCGGGCGCCGCAGCCGAAGTGGTCACGGCTCGCCTCGCTAACGCGGGTCTGGCGGCTGTTGGGGCGACGCTTGTGACCCCGATCGTCGAGCGGTCCGGCGGCAACCCGTTCTACCTGCAGGAGCTGGTTACGGACCTGATCCATAGGGCGAGCAGCGGTGGCCACACGTTGGACGCGCTTGGCGACCTGCCGAAGTCCCTGCATAGCCTTCTGCTCGGGCGCCTGGACCGGCTCACCGACCATCAGCAGGCGAGCCTGAAGATCGCCAGTGTGGTGGGGCGAGAGTTCCGCACGGACTGGGTGGCAGCCTGCCAGGCAGGGGCGGGAGAGAAGGACGCTGAGGCCGCCTTCGAGGCCACGGGCGCGGTGGGGTTAACAGGCCGGTTGTCCGTTAGGCCGTCCGTTCACGAGTTCAATCACGCCATCACCCACGAAGTGGCGTACGAGAGTCAGTCGCACGCCGGTCGCACGCGTCTGCACACCTCGCTGGCGCGTTTCGTGGAGGTCAGGGTCGCCACTCCGGACGAGCCGCACCTCGACCTGCTGGCACATCACTACTGGTTGGGGGACGATCCCGACAAGGCCCGCGCCTACCTACGCGCGGCGGCAACCGCGGCGCAGTCGGTTTACGCCAACCAGGCAGCGCTCCTCTACCTCGGCCGGTTGCTGGAGCTACAGGTGGGCCATGCCCGCCTAATCACCCTTCTTGACCTTGGCGAGGTCGAGAGCTTCGTGGGTCAATACGCGGCTGCCGAGATGCACCTGACTGAGGCGCTCGAGCTGGCGCAGCAGGCCAACCGCCGGACGGAGGAGGCCGGAGCCCGCAGGCGGCGCGGCGAACTCTACGAACGCCAGGGCGATCACGAGAAGGCGCGCGGCGAGCTGGAAGTCGCCGCTGGTATCTGCGAGGAGGCTGGCGACGAGGCCGAACTCACCAAGGTGCTGTTGGCGCTAGGCGGGAACGTGCTGTGGCACCTAGGTGAATTCGACGCGGCCGAAACCCAACTGGAGCAGGCTGTAGCCTTGTCCCGCTCGGCTGGAGATGTGAGGTCCGCGGCTCGCGCCCTGCACGGCTTGGCCAACGTTCATTACGACCGCGGCGACCCCGCCGCCGCGGAGCGGGCGCTGACCGAAAGCCTGGCGCTGCGGCGGGCCGCCAAGGACGACTACGGCGTGGCGAACGCCCTGAACAACCTGGCAGTCATGCACGCGGAGGCAGGTGCAGCTGAGCGAGCCGAGGAGCTCCTCACGGAGAGCCTGGCCATAAGGCAGCGGCTCGGTGACGCTGCTGGCGTAGCTGTGGCGC
>JBIQMD010000435.1:0-2042 GCA_044463725.1 Truepera radiovictrix | reverse complement strand
CCGACGTCGTCGGCACCGGTCCGTTCATGTACGACACGTACGTAGCTGGCCAGAAGGTTGGCCTCGTGCGCAACCCGAACTACTGGAAGGTAGACGCAGCTGGCACGAGCCTCCCGTACGCCGAGCGCCTCGACTACCTCGTCGTGCGCGGCAACGAAGCGCAAGCAGCGCAGTTCCTCGCGGGCAACCTCGCCATGCTGAACATCTCGGGCGCTCAGTTCCCAGATTTCAAGAGCCGCGAAGTTGCCGGCGCGGACTTCCGCGTCGTCACTAGCCCGGCCCTCTTCGGCTCCCCGCCCCACCTCGCCTTCAACTTCGACGACTCGCAGTTCGCCGCCGAGTTCTCCGACGTCGCCTTCCGCCGCGCCATGGAACAGGCCGTCGACCGCCAGCGCATCATCGATGACGTCTACAACGGACTCGCCGAGATCCCAGGCACCCCGACCGCGCCAGCCGACGGCACCTTCTACGAGGACACGAAGAGCCTCATGCTGCCGTTCGACCTGACCGCCGCCGCCGCTGCACTTGACGCACTCGGCATCAAGGACACCAACGGCAACGGCGTACGCAACGTGCCGTCTGGCGCAGAACTCGAGTTCTCGCTCACCTACAACTCCGACTCGAGCACCTTCACGGACATGGCCACCATCTTGCAGAACGACTTCGCCAAGATCGGCGTCAAGGCCAACCTCGTCGGCGTTCAGGGCTCTGCCCTGCTCTCCACCGGCCTCGCAGGCGATTACCAGGCCATCATCATCGCCCTAGGCAACCAGCCAGACCCGGAACTCCGCAAGCCGATCTGGCAGCCTGGCGGCTCGCTCTACTACTGGCACCGCTCCACGCAACCAGCAGAGCCAGGCGGCCCAGCCAACTTCGCGGCCATGGCCGACTGGGAGAAGCGCATCTACGACATCTTCGACCAGGGCACTACCCTCGTCGACCGAGACGCACGCGTCGCCCTCTACAAGGAATGGCAGCGCATCAACGCCGAGATGGTGCCCGTCATCATGATCGCCAAGCCAGCCAACATCGCCGCCGTGCACGCCAGCGTCGGCAACTACGTCTACAACCTGGGCGTCATCCCCGGGTACAACCCCGTCCCGCTCTACTTCGTCGAATAACGACGGGCTAACCAGCACCAAGCCGGGCCGACTACTAACCCAGTCGGCCCGGCTCATCTAGAGTGGAGAGCAGCTGATGTTCGCCTACCTGATCAGACGCGTGCTGATCATGCTCCCGACGATTCTTCTAGTGTCGGTCGTCTGCTTCGTCGTCATCCAGGCGGCGCCCGGTTCGTTCACGGACCGCTACCTGGAGGACCCGCGCATGGGGCCGGAGGCCGTCGTGCGCATCAACGCGCAACTAGGCCTCGACAAGCCGCTCGCGCAACAATATCTCCGCTGGGTGAGTGGCATCGTCACGCGCCTCGACTTCGGTTACAGCTTCTTCGCGAACCGCCCGGTCTCAACCGTGATCGGCGAGCGGTTGTTCTGGACCGTCGTCGTGGCAGGCATAACCATGCTTTTCTCGTGGCTGGTGGCCGCTCCGCTCGGTATTTTCACGGCGCTACGGCGCAACGGGTTCACGGACGCCGTCGCTAGCTTCATCGGTTACGTCGGCCTCGCCGTTCCCGACTTTCTTATCGCACTCCTGCTCATCGCGCTCGTGCTGCAAACGGGCGGCACGCAGGTCGGAGGGCTGTTCAGCCCCAAGTACATCGGCGCGCCATGGAGCTGGGACAAGTTCCTCGACTTCCTCAACCACATGTGGATCCCCATCCTCGCCATCGGCACCACCGGCGTGGCTTCCGTCATGCGGCAGATGCGCGCGAACCTGCTGGACGTCCTCAACGCCGACTACGTGCGCACTGCGCGCTCCAAGGGCCTCCCAGAACGGCGCGTCATCAACCGTCACGCCGTGCGCACCGCCATCAACCCCCTTATCTCGATGCTCGGCCTCAGCCTCCCCGAGCTCATCAACGGCACCATCATCGCGAGCATCGTCCTCAACCTGCCGACCATCGGTCCACTCCTGTACGACTC
>JBIQMD010000434.1:0-2046 GCA_044463725.1 Truepera radiovictrix | reverse complement strand
TCGATCGCCGCGTAGATGCTCGGGTCGACGGCTTCTTCCCAGGTGTAGGCCGTGTTGATGAGGCCGACGTCGACGAGGAGTTTGACGGAGCGCTCGAAGGCAGCCTGGTCGAGGGAGCCGACGGCGGTGTCTGCCGTTGGCTTGACGAGCTTGGCGACCTCTGCCATCTGCCAGGTCTGGTGGATGAGGGGGCTCTGGCGACTGCCGGAGCCCGCGCAGGTGTCACCACAGCTGGCGAGCACGATCTGGACGGCTTCGTCCTGGTGCGCGATGGCGTACTCCCACCCGCGGATGGAGGCGCGCAGGAAGCGCTGCGCTACTTCGGCGCCGGAGAGGCCCGAGCCCTTGAAGTTCGGGGTGGCTAGCGTAGCTGGCGTGGCGAAGACGCTGTCCTCGAGGAGGTCGGCGCCGATGTCGGCCGGGTTGAGGATGCTGAGCGTGGAGAGGTCGTAGCCCAGGCCGACGATCTGGTCGAGCTCGTTGTAGGTCATGGCGCTGGCCACGTCTACTTCGTTGGGGAACACGAGGGATGGGTCGAAGGCGTAGACCACGGCGTCGACGTCCGGGTTGGTGACGGTCGGGTCGAGGTTGGAGGTCAGGCCCGCGGCGGAGAACACGGCCTCGGCGGCGAACTCGTTACCGAACGCCCACACGCCCACCTTGCGACCGGCCATGTCTGCGATGGTCTCGATGCCACTGCTCTTGAGTGCCACAAGGCGGTAACCGGAGGTCTGGTACATCTGCGCGATGTTCACGACTTTGAGGCCCTGGTCGCGTTGGGTGAGGATGTTCGCCACCCAGTCGGTGCCGAAGTCCGCGTTACCGGAAGCCACCGCCACGGTCGGGTTGACGTTACCGCCGTCCAGCACGGTCACGACTAGGCCTTCCTCGGCGTAGAAACCCTTGTCTTGCGCCACGAAGTAGCCGGCGAACTGCGCCTGAGGGAACCACTTGGATTGGAAGTTGACGGGGATGAGTTCCTGCGCCATCCCGACGGGCACGGCGAGTAGTAGCAGGGCGATTAGGGCATACAGTGTGCGTTTCATGCGTTACCTCCGTTGGAGTTACAGCTGAGCTGCTAGTCGTACGCGGGGCCGAGCGGTCCAGGTTCACATACTCATGACCCCCTCGACATGGGGTGCCACGCAGTGAGTAGACGCTCGAGGAAAGTGATGACCGCGTACAGGGTCATCGAGATTAGGCTTGAGACCATGATAGCCGCGAACACGATGTCGAACGCGCCGCGGTGCGCAGACAGACTTATGCGCTGCCCTAACCCGGTGGGCGGCCCTGGAATGAGGAACTCCGCGACGATCACGCTGACCACGCCAACCACCACGGCGACCTTGAGGGCGTTGAAGAGGTAAGGCAACGCGTTGGGCACGCGCAGGGAGAAGAAGACCTTCAGCGGCCTGGCGGCGTACGAGCGCAGTAGTTCGAGCTTCAGTGGGTCGACGAGGGTGAGGCCCTGCACGGTGTTGAGGACCACGGGGAAGAACGTAACGATGACGACCACGGCAGCCTTCGACTCCCAGTCGACGCCCAGCGCGCGCCCCAAGACTGGCGCGAGGCCGACGATCGGCACCGCCCCGAAGGCGGTGGCGAGGGGCAGGAAGCCGCGTTGTAGGAAGCGACTGAACGCGATGGCGCTGCCGACGAGGAAACCGCCCGTCAACCCGACAGCGAATCCGAAGAGGACTTCCTTGACGAACGTGACGTACGCGTCTGCCAACAGCACGCGCCAGGACCCGAGGAAGGCGGCCCAGATATGCGACACGCGCGGGAAGATGCCCTTAGGAACCCGCGAGCCGACCACGAGACCCTCCCAGGCGAGCAACACGAGGAGCGCCACCGTTGCCGCAGGCACGATGCGCTGCATGCGGTGCTGCCAGCGCGGCGCGTCGCTCTCGAGCTCGATGACGCTGACGCGTCCTGCGGCGGTGGCAGCCGCCGCCAGGCCGCCGAGGAGCACGAGCCAGTAACCCCAGCCAGCGCTGCCAGCTAACGAGCGCTGGGCGTAGATAGCGCCGAACGCTAGGGCTAGGG